>JASLIE010000195.1 GCA_030152985.1 Bacillaceae bacterium | reverse complement strand
AAACCTTTCTGCTAATTCCTCTGCCCGTTCAAGCGTTCGATTTACAACAGTTATTTCACTCACACCTGATCCATAAAGATTTTCAACAGCTAATTCAGCCATTTCACCTGCGCCATAAATAAGGACATGTTTATCATTTAAATCTTTAAAAAGGCTTTTAGCTAATTGTACAGCTGCATAACTAATTGAAACTGCATTCTCTCCGATTGCAGTTTCTCGGTGTGAACGTTTTGAAAAGGTAATTGCGCGTTTGAACAACTCATTGAAAATAGTTCCAGTTGTTTTCAGTTTCTGTGCCAGTAAAAATGCATCTCTTACTTGTCCTAGTATTTGTGTTTCACCTAGAATCATTGATTTTAATCCCGACGTTACGCTGAATATATGCTCGATCGCGTCGTCATTTTCATTTATAATTAAATAATCTTCAAACACAGCTATATTTACATCAAACCAATCAGCTAAAAACTTTTTAACATAGTAACGGCCGGTGTGCAATTGGTCAACAACAACAAAAACTTCAGTTCGGTTACATGTTGATAAAATAACATTTTCTAAGATACTTTTTTGATTTCTAAGTTCTATTAATGCCCGATCAATTTCGTCATTAAATACAAATTTCTCTCGAATATGAATTGGCGTTGTATTATAATTAAATCCTATCTGTAATATATGCACCTTATCTGCCCCTTCTTTTACCTTAAACAGACTTATTCTCATTTAAGAATAACAAAAACATGTGGCATATTTATGTAATGTTTAGAATCTTAAAATGAAAGATGAACTTAATGTGAACAAATGATTACAATCAGTTTAATTTTGTGCTTACTTATTAGATGGCTTATAATAAAAAATGAGGTGGTTTTATGAAGAATCAAAATGCGTTTATTGCCTATTTATTAATCGGAGTTGGGACCTACTTTTTAATTAAACAATTAGACTTATCTTTTTTTAACACCTTTTATTCATGGCCAACAATTCTAATTATCGTTGGAATTGTTTTTCTCCTGCATAGCTATTCAGCACATGAATATCAAAATATATTTACAGGGGTTTTGCTCCTTGGACTTGGCATACACTTTCATGGATTAGAAAATTATGACTTCTGGTTAGATCATTGGTCAGTTTATGCTTTGATTGCAGGTATCGCTTTTGTTATTAGGTATTTTCAGACAAAAAAAGGGCTCGTTCCAGGATTAATTTTAATCGTCATTTCAATTTTACTTATTTTTTCTGTTGCTTTTCCTGAACAATTTGCTTGGTTTTATTCAATCTTAGAGTTTTTAGAAACATTTTGGCCGATTTTCTTAATTGGCTTTGGTTTTTATTTATTATTTCGTAAAAAATAGTCGCTCACATGTGAGCGACTATTTTTTGATTATTGAATTGATCTGACGCCATGCTTGATCTTTTCCCTCACCTGTTTCAGATGAAAAAGGAATAACCGGGTCAGTTAAATCCATTTCTAATTTAATTTTAATTTGATTTAAATTTTTTTCTTTTTGTTTTTTCTTAACCTTATCTGCTTTTGTTGCAATAATGACAACTGGTAAATCAAAATGTTTTAAATAATGATACATATTATAATCGTCTTCAGTCGGGTTATGACGTAAATCAACAATCATAATAACTAAGGCTAAAGGTTCTCTATATTCAAAATACTCTTCCATCATCATTGCCCACTTTTCTCTTTCACTTTTAGAAACTTGAGCATAACCATAACCTGGAACATCTACAAAACATAATTTATCATTGATGTTATAAAAATTAAGTGTTCTTGTTTTTCCTGGTTTTGAGGATGTGCGCACCAGATTTTTTCGGTTTAACATCCGGTTAATAAATGATGACTTACCTACATTAGAGCGCCCAGCTAAGGCGATTTCAGGAAGAAGAGTCTTCGGATAATGTTCACTTCGAGCAGCACTCGTGATGATTTCAGCTTTAGTTACTTTCATACCGACTGCCTCACTAAAGCATGATCTAAAACTTCATCTAAATGACTCACTGAAATAAAGCTTAAATCTTTTCGTATACTTTCTGGAATATCATCTAAGTCTTTTTCGTTTTCTTTGGGCATAATAATTGTTTTAAGTCCTGCTCGATGTGCACTAATTGACTTTTCCTTAAGCCCTCCTATTGGAAGTACATGACCTCTTAAAGTGATTTCCCCCGTCATACCAACCTCTTTCTTAACCGGATATCCTGTTAAAGATGATATGAGTGCTGTTGCCATTGTAATTCCTGCTGAAGGACCATCTTTAGGTGTAGCACCTTCTGGAACATGAATGTGAATGTCGTTTTTTTCATGAAAGTCTTTTGGTAGTTCTAATTCATCTATACGTGAGCGAATGTAACTAAAAGCTGCTTGAGCAGATTCTTTCATCACATCACCAAGCTTACCTGTTAAAATCAACTTTCCTTTTCCAGGATAATGTGCGACTTCAATCGAGAGAATATCACCACCAAATGCAGTGTAGGCAAGTCCAGTTGCTGTTCCAACTTGATTTTTCTTTTCAACAAGACCATGAGAATAACGTTTTTTTCCTAAAAATTCATGTAGGTTTTTTTCTGTCACAATGACACGTTTTTTCTCATTCGAAATAATTAGCTTAGCTGCTTTTCGGGCAACTTTAGCAATTTCACGCTCTAAATTTCTTACACCTGCTTCACGTGTATAATATCTAATCAATTCCTTTAATGCTTCATCCCTAATTTGAAGTTGTGACTTAGAAAGTCCGTTTTCCTTAGTTTGTTTATCAACTAGATGCTCTTTTGCAATATAGACTTTTTCTAATTCTGTATAACCAGATAATGAGATAAGTTCCATACGATCAAGTAATGGTCCTGGAATTGAGTGTACACTATTCGCTGTTGCAATAAACATAACTTGAGACAAATCATAAGTTTCTTCAATAAAATGATCACTAAATTCACGATTTTGTTCAGGATCGAGCACTTCAAGCATTGCAGAAGCTGGATCCCCCCTAAAATCATTTGACATTTTATCAATCTCGTCTAGTAAAAAGACCGGATTGATTGTTTCAGCACGTTTCATACCTTGAATGATTCGTCCAGGCATTGCACCAATATAGGTTCTTCTATGGCCTCTGATTTCTGATTCATCTCGGACACCTCCGAGCGAAATTCGAACATATTTACGATTGACAGCTTCGGCAATTGATCGAGCGAGTGATGTTTTTCCTACCCCTGGCGGACCAACTAAACAAATTATTGGGCCTTTAAGAGAGTCATTCAACTTTTGAACAGCTAAATACTCTAAAATACGTTCCTTAACTTTTTCTAACCCATAATGATCTCGATTTAAGACTTTTTCGGCTTCTTTTAAATCGATTGTATCTTCAGTTTTCTCATACCAAGGTAAGTCAATTAACCAATCTAAATAGTTTAAAATAATTCCAC
>JASLIE010000194.1 GCA_030152985.1 Bacillaceae bacterium | reverse complement strand
ACATGTCCTTCATTTTCACCATGACGTTTTTTATTTTCTTTCAGATAAAGAAAAGTTTGAAATTATATTTTAAATTTTAAAATAAAACTTTTTTGATTTTCAATTTTAAAATATAATTTCAACCTTTTCTTTATCTGAACGAAAATCAACTACTTCATGGTCAAAATGAAGGAAATGTGAATCGAGTTGTTCTTTAAGTGCTCGGTGAAGGTCACCTCTTTGAATTGTAATTGTTTCTTCACCAAAACGTGTTTTCAAAAGTGAAAAATCAATTGTATTCATTATATTAAAGTGGCGATCTAGAAATATCTGTTGATGAAGCGGCATACCTTCAGATGTAATGTGTTCAATCCCAATCTCTTCAAGCGCTAAAACAGCGTTACTTCCAAGCCCGATTCCAGCACCAAGTGGTTTAAATGAACTCGCTTTTTCATAGACATCGACTTTAATCCCTTGATTATGTAGTCCATTAGCAACAGCTAATCCACCGATTCCACCACCAATAACAGCGATCTGCATATTATCTCTCCTTTAAATATAGCTTACTCATAACTTTAACTTCATGCGATTCATTTTCTATCTTGAGTGTAATAAATGAATCATAATCATCGACTTTGACCTGGTAAACCTGGTTAATATAAACCGGTTTAATAAATTTATGTTTTACCTTAACAAAGTTTGTTTTTCTTATTTTTTGCATTGCTAAACTAACTACTAACATCCCATGGACAATCCGGTCTTTAAAACCATGTGCTTGGGCGACAGACTGATTTAAATGAATGGGATTTTTATCTTTTGAAAGCTTGGCGTATAAATCAACTTCAGCTTCTGTAATGAATAGTTTCATTAGCTACTCTCCCTATTAAGTTTTAATCTCATCTGCATCTTAGCCTCGAGAAAGGCATCTGATGTGACATAAAGTGTTTGATCATACCAGGTGCTATTTTTTAAATGACGGACTTGGTTTAGTTTTACGTAACACTGATAGGTTGTGTCTGTGTATAAATGTCTTTTATAATCAATCCTACTACTAGCAAGGATAGCAGGAGCGTTTATCCAAGCTAGTTCGAAGGCTTGCCAAAATAAACTAATATAGTTGTCAGGAAGTTGAGTTGTTTTATTCATGTTTTCAGGATCGATGAGGCTTAAGTAAGTATTAAGTTCCTCTTGAGTCACTGTAATCAATTTTTTATCAGTTTTCATTGTTATATCGCTCCACTAAAGTTGCAAGACCAATTCCGCCGGCAATGCCTAAAGTCGCCAAGCCTCGATTAAATTTATTTATTTTCATTTCTGTTAACAATCTCGTTATCAAAATAGCGCCAGAGGCCCCGTAAGGATGTCCAAAAGCTATTGCACCACCACCCAGGTTTAAGCGGTCGTAGGGAATGTTTAGTTGGTCGACAGAAGCAATGACCTGTGAAGCAAAGGCTTCATTAAATTCAAACACATCAATATCTGAAATAGATAAGTTTTGTTTATTGAGTAACTTTCGAACGGCAGGTATAGGACCTATCCCTAATAAGTTTGGATCTACCCCAGCACTTGTTGCATCAACAAAAGAAAGTTCTGGTTTTAAATTTAAAGCAAGTGCTTTTTCAAGTGACATCACCAAGCTAAGGGCTGCTCCGTCATTTAATCCACATGAATTTCCAGCTGTAACAGTTCCATTTTCAACAAAGGCAGAGGGCGCGCGCTTTAAAAGTTTAAGTGACATTTTTTCACGAGGCCCTTGATCTTTTGAAAACGTTTTATAGCTAATGATTTCTGAATCAAATCGGCCATCAGCTTGTGCTTGAACTGCTTTTTTATGACTTGATAAAGCAAAAGCGTCTTGTTTTTTTCGGGTAATTTGAAAGTGAGTTGCTACATTTTCAGCTGCTTGTCCCATATCTGGATCCCCAATGAAATGAGGTGAGAACTGAGCACGTGTCATTAGTTTATTTGATTTATTTTTCGTCGTTGATCTAGCAAATTTAATGGGTTCAAGACTTGTACTTTCAACACCACCTGCTAAATAAATATCACCTGCACCAGATTGAATTAAACGTGCTGCTAGATTGATAGCTTCAAGCCCAGAACCACATTGACGGTCTATTGTTACTCCTGGAACGGATTCAGGCAGACCGGCTTCAAGAAGACTTAAGCGAGCTATATTTCCACCAGGTCCGACTGCATTGCCAATAATCACATCATCAATAAGCGATGAATCAAAAGAAACTTCTTTAAGCAGGGATTGAATTAGATGAGCCATGAGCAGATGAGGGGGAGTATCTTTATAGATTCCCCCTTTTTTCCCAATGGCAGTACGTTTTGCAGAAATAATGACAGCTTTATTCATTTATCCACCTCTTTAAATGTTGATTTATTTCATGACGTGCTATTTTTTGAGTTTGTGTATAGGGTAAATTATGAACTTGGTAATATCTTCTTGGTCGCATTTCAATCGGCAGTTCTTTACTAAGTTTTTTTAAGGCATTTAAATCAGGTGAATGCCGCCATTCAACGAGTGCAATTATTTTTTCACCCCAATACTGATCAGGAAGACTTGTAACCATAATTTCTTTAACTGAGGGTAAGCTTTTTAATACTTTTTCCACTTCCTCAGGGTAAACATTCACGCCACCAGTAATAATTAAGTTGTTTTCACGTCCGATTAAGGTCAGCTGGCCATTTTTTAGATAACCTAGGTCTCCAATATTAATCCCCTCAGGTGTTTTTACCATTTGATTTGCTCTAACATTATTTAAATAATGTGAAAAGACATAAGGACTTTTTACATAAATTTTTTTATTTATAATCTTAATCTCCACATTCGGAAAAGGTTTTCCCACACTTTCAGGCTGTTCTTTACGCGTGTCTTCAGTAGTATAGCTGACAAAACTAAGTTCGCTTGCCCCGTAGTATTCATAAATTTCTGCCTTAGGAAAGACGGCTTTCAATTGAGTAAGTAACTTACTTGAGAGCTTAGCTCCAGAAGAAAGAAATGTAACTTTTTTATCTGTTCTTTCTTGCTTAACTAAAGCATTTATCATAGTAGGAACAAGATAAACAACTGTTACTTTTTCTGCATGAATGGCATTGCGTACTTCTTTAGGATTAAACTTCTCCATTAAATAAAAAGATGCCTGCAAGTGAATTGCATGGCTTGCTCCAAAGAGGGATAAGGAATGGGATAAGGGACCAGGTGCCATAAAGCGATCATCTTTAGTCAATCCAAAGACCTCTTCAGCTACTTTAAAACTTTCGAGCCAAGAGGCTTGTGTTCGTAAAAAAGCTTTAGGATAACCAGTTGATCCAGATGTAAAACCTAAATAAAAGAGGCTTGATTCAGTCGCTTTAAAATGCTGCTGTTTTTTCTCTAGTGGTAGAGCAAATAAGTCAGTTTGTGTCAGCTGTTTGAGGGCCTTCACTCCATCAAGCTTCTTGTGAGTAATTAATAAATCCAATTTACTTTCTTTAATTTTATAATTGAGTCCTTCCTTTGAAGAAGTTATACTGAGTGGAACAGCTGTCCATCCAAGCCCGATAATAGCAAAGTAAGCTTCAAGAAAAAAGGGTTCATTTATGAGATGAATGCCGACAGTGGTCTGTTTTTTGGTTGATAAAGAGATGAGTCGTGCTTGAATCTGACTGACATTCGCTTTAAAGTCTGCATACTGAATTGTTTGACCTTTAAAAAAAAGAGCTGTTTTTGTCTCCTTTTGATTTGGTGAGAGGGCTTGTTTACCGATTGCTTTATCCATGTTTATTCTCTCCGATTAAAGGATATGCTCTATATAGTTTAATAATAACATAGCTTGCAATTAAAGCCTTGAGCAAGTCTCCAGGTAAAAATGTAAGTGATGATAGAGCTGTCGGTAACCAAGGTGTATTTGAAATTAGTGCTAAATGTGTCACACCGATCAGGTAAACAAGTATAATACCACCGAAGCTATTAATTAAAAAAACTGACCAAAACCTTAAATTAGGAATCAGCTTTTCAATTAAATAGCCGATGACAAATGAAGCAACTGGCCAGGCATAAACATATCCACCACTTGGGCCAACTAAAACACTAAGTCCCCCACGTCCTCCAGCAAGTAAGGGGAGGCCAACTGCAACAAGAAAGACAAATAATAAAAGTGATAACCCTCCACGTCTCGCTCCTAAGACACCACCCGCTAGCATAACGCCTAAGCTTTGTGCAGTGATTGGTACAGGAATAAGTGGTAGGGTAATGGGAGGGAAGAAGGCAAGAACCCCCATAATTGCTGCAAATAGTGAAATGAGTATCATGTTACGTAAGTTCATATAAGTCATCCTTTTTTTATGTATTTAAGTCTATTTAATCGAAATAAAAGCTTTATGTCAACTTGTTTAAAATGAAGTGAACAAAAAAGAGGGAGTGATAAAATGCCTGGAAAAAACGACCGGATTGTCATGCTTCCACATGTAAAAAAAGGTTTAGAAGAACAAGCACTCGGATTTATTGAGGATAAAAAGTTTGATCAAGCACTTAAAGTGATTGATCAATTAATTTTTCATGAGATTAATCAAGCTAATCTAAATTTAGGGAAAATTGTTTGCCTGGTTGAACTCAATCGACTTGAGGATGCGGTTATTTTTGTTGAAGGACTCCTGAGAGAAGAGACTAAAGATTATTACCTTTACCTAGAGTATTACCTTACTTTATTATTTCAAAATAATGAATATGATGAAATCTTAAGGGTCTTAAGAGAAGAAACTCCTGATTTACCAGAAGAGCTTGCGCCTTTATTTAGTGAATATCAAAAGATGGCCTTTCAAATGAGTGAAAAAATGAAGCTTGTCCAAGCAAAAGAACTACTCACAGCTCTAGAAGTTGCTATTAATGATGCTGATGATACTAAACAATGGTTATTGATTAATCAATTACGAAAGTTACACATTCAGCCACCAAATGAAATAAAAAAGCTATTAATAAATGAGGAGGTTCACCCTGTAGTTAAAACATCTATATTTAATTGGTTTAGAACAGTCGAATTAGAAGAAGCACTTGAAATATCAAAGTATGGTAAAATCGTTAAAGCAGACCCTAAAGCTTTTCCAAGCATGGTTAAGCATCCAGTTGTTGAAAGGACTTTACTTTATTTATTACCAATCGAACAAGAAAACCCAACACTTTATAAAATGATTGAAGATTTATTTATTAAATATATTTATGTGCACTATCCTATTTTATACAAGGAGAGTGATGCAAGACCACTTGCTCAGGCCTTAAAAACATTAGCCGAAACAAGTCTATATGGTGAAGAAGTTCGAAGTGAAAAGGCGGATGTTCAATCTTATATTGATGAAATTACAAGGGCAAATAAAGCTTACTATGAAGTCATTCATGAATAGGTTTATTTGAATCAAGTCATATTTATGATATAATAAAAAAGTTAACATTAAAAAATAAATATAATAATAATAATTTTAATAAAATTTGGAGGTATAAATTATGTCAGTAGTAGCTAAATGGGAGAAAAAAGAAGGTAACGAAGGGGAATTAACAATTGAGGTATCTAAAGAAAGGTTTGATGAGGCGTTAAATGAAGCATATAAAAAAGTTGTCAAAACAGTCTCACTACCAGGGTTTAGAAAAGGTAAAATTCCACGTAATATTTTCGAAAGTCGTTTTGGTGTCGAGTCACTCTATCAAGATGCTGTAGATATTGTTTTACCTCCAGCCTACGAAGAAGCAGTG
>JASLIE010000192.1 GCA_030152985.1 Bacillaceae bacterium | reverse complement strand
TGCATCGAAGCTTGTGGATGCGAGTGAACGAGTTTCAAAACATGTTTTTCATCACTTGAGCTCGCTTCTTGAGATGCCTCTTTTTCTTTATCACCATTCGAGCTCTCTCCTCCACCACAAGCTGCTAAAATTAATACAAACATAAGTAATCCACTAAACAAGTAACTTCTTTTCATTAATATCCCCCCAACTATTTTGTAAGCGCTTTCTTTTATGTCTTAATTATATGACAGCTTTCTAAGCTAAACAATATACATAACCTACAAAAACTCCCTTGTTTTTCCCTATAATTCCGTGCATTATGAACAAGTTAATTATTTAAGGCTAAATAATTTAGAAAAACCTCATTTTCTCGATAGATTTCCTGCGCCTGTGTGATTGAAATTTCTTCAAATCGAATGCGATCGCCTGGCTTTAATTGAGCAAGCTTCATTAAATCAAAACTTATGACAACACCTATTTTTGTATAACCACCTGACACACCACAATCCCGCATATGAATAATCGGTTGACCTGTTCCAGGTACTTGTATCGTGCCTGCTGTAATAAAGTCAGAAATAATATCTGCTTTTTCTCGATGAACTAATTGAGCACCTTCTAAACGATAACCCATTCTATCCGAATCATTCGTCACCTTATAAATTGACTTTTCAAATGCTGACATCGAACTTTGAGTAAATGCCGCTTGATGTGGACCTTTAATATAGCGAATGCTCACTTCTGATTGATACTCCGGGATGTGAGCGGGGTTGATTAATCTTCCTTTAAAAGGCTGAGTTTGATTTGACCTCACGACGAGTTGATCTCCTTTAACGAGTGCGCGTCCATTAAATCCACCATACTCCCCCCGCACGAAAGTTGATTTACTCCCCATAACAAGCGGAAGGTCAAAACCTCCACTCACAGAAAGATAGGAGCGACAACCTGATTTGCTTGCTCCAAAAGTTAAGCAATCTCCTGCTTCAACTTCAATCACCTTCCACATCTTTAAAGGCTTTCCATTTAACATTGGACTTAAATTACCACCTGTCAATGCCAGTGTAAGTGGCCGCTTAAACTCAAGTTTTGGTCCAATTAAAGTAATTTCTAAAACTGCCTCTTCTTGAGGATTGCCGACTAAAATATTACTCATTCTGAGTGCATAGTGATCCATTGCACCTGAAGTTGAGACCCCATAAATCCGGTAATCGAATCGACCTAAGTCTTGAACTGTTGTTAATAAACCTGGTTTTCTGACTAGGATGTCGCCCATTTTTCATCCCACACTTTCTGATCCTCTTGCGTCCAGTTCTCTGCTTCTTCTGGACTAATCGGAATAAACTTGACATAACTTCCTGCTTCAAGTAGGCCAGGCGGACGCCCATTTGGATCAAAGACGGCTCTTGGTGTCCAACCAACTTGGTGCCAGCCTGAAGGGGATTCGGTCGTGACAATCCCGATTTGTTTATCCGCTATTTGAACGGTTCCCTTCCTCACTTTAAGTCTTGGATTTGCACGCCTGTTTAACCTGAGATCTTCATCAATATTTCCACAATAAGGATAACCAGCAATAAAACCAATCATATAAATGTAATACGATTTAGCCTGAATCTGCTGAATGACTTCTGCTTCTGTTTTATTTTTTAAATGCGCAATCTCAGCTATATCTTGTCCGTGCTCCCCACCAAATGAGACAGGTAAATAAAATGTTTTAGCCTTTGAGCTTTCATTGATTTGAACCGTCGATTCGAGGGCCTGAACACTTTGTCTTAAACTGTCGTAGCTGATTTCTAAGGGATCATAAATAATTGTTAGATTTGTATAGGAAGGAAACAAGAGCCTGATCCCTTTAATTTCTGCTTCTTTAATGACTTTTAAAAATGAATGAACAGCTTGATTGACCTCAATAGACACTTTATCTTCAAACTGTGCAACAAGTGCTTGATCACCCATTGCAAAATATTCTTTAACTCGCACCTTCTTCACCCCTATTCAATACCGCAAGCCTGTGCAAGCAGTTCAACTAAATGTAATGCTCCGACTTCATCTGATAACTGAGCACGTTCAACACCAAGTCGCATTTGCAGTAAGCAACCCGGATTTGTTGTCACGATTATTTCAGCCCTTGTTTCTTTTGCATCGATCATTTTTTTATCTAAGATTTTCATTGACTCATCAAAATGGAGTAAGTTATAAATGCCGCCTGAGGCGCAACATAAATCGCTGCCTTTCATCTCAATATAAGTAACATTAGGAATTGCTTGCATTAACTGACGCGGCTCGTTCACTACTTTTTGCACATTGCGTAGGTGACATGAATCTTGATAAGTCACTTTTAGCTGTTTATTTGTTTCAACAAATGGTAAGGGACCAAGTTCTGTTAAAACTTGAGTAATATCTTTTGAACGTTCAGCAAAATAAGCTGCGCGTTCTGCCCACTCAGTCTCATCTTTCAACAACTTATGATATTCAACTAACATTGCACCACAACCACCTGCATTATTTACAATGTAGGCAACATTTGCATCTTCAAAGGCTTGGATATTTTGCTTAGCAAGTTTTTTTGATTCCGTCTCCTTGCCTTGATGTGCGTGAAGCGCTCCACAGCAAGTCGCCTTTTTTGGAACAATGACATCACAGCCAACTGCTTGTAATAATTCAATTGTTAAACGATTAAGCTTGGACATAACTGCATCCATAATACAACCTGGAAAAAAGGCGACAGTCATTTTTCTTTCTCCCTTAGCAAAGTAGGTTTCCCCGTACTTATAACGTTTTTTAGGGGCCTCTACAGCTGGTAAGACGGGCTCAAAGCTAGCAAATGCACTTGACAGCGTGTGCATGAGACGGGTTTCTTGTAAAACTTTGTCAAGCTTAGTTTTTTGATAGAACCAAGTGAGGTTTCCAAGTGTGCGTAATCTATTTTTATAAGGAAAGAAATGACGTAAAACCAGATTGACATAACGGTCTTTCATTTGAGGTTTTTCGCTTGCTTTCTTTTTAGCGATGACATTAAGTGCTGACTCATAAATATCCCCGTAAGGAACATTGACAGGACATGCGACTTCACAGGCTCGGCAACCTAAGCACATTTCAATTGGCCCTTGTAATTCATCTAGGCTCAACTTGCCTTCAGCTGCCATTTTCACGAGATTAATACGCCCTCTTGGTGACTGTGCCTCATTTTCCATGGAGTCATAAGTTGGACAGACAGGTAAGCAGTAACCACACTGGACACAGGTATTTGCATCTTCATAGGTTAAGCCATGTAAAATACGTGCATACTCCTTCTTTTTTTCAGCTGACAGTTTACCTGGCATTTATCTCAGCACCACCTTTGTTTGATTTGGTTGAGGAAAGATTTTTCCAGGATTTAAAATATTTAATGGATCCCAGGCTTCCTTAATTTTCTTCATCATTTCTACACCAACCTCACCAAGTTCCATCGTCATATAGGGGGACTTTAAAGTGCCAATGCCATGTTCTCCTGATAAGGTTCCACCTAATTCAACCGCTGCTTTAAAAATATCACTCACTGCGTCTTCTACTTTTTTCATTTCTTCTAAATCTCTTTTATCTGTGATAATGTTTGGATGTAAATTTCCGTCTCCAGCATGCCCAAATACAACTAAATTAAGTTCATATTTCTCTTTAATTTCATTTAATCGCTTCATCATATCCGGAATCTTACTGCGCGGAACTGTTGCATCTTCTGAAATTTTTGTCGGTCCCATCTGAGTAATAGCAGGTGAGACCATACGACGTCCACGCCAGATACTTTCACGTTCGGCTTCAGTTTTAGCAACTCGCACCTCACTTGCATTTGCCTCTTTACAAATACGCTCACATTTAGAAATCTCTTCTAAGATTGCTGCTTCATGTCCATCTAATTCAATAATCACAATAGCTTCAGCTTCTTTCGGAAGGCCACTGGGTGCGTAATTTTCAACAGCAATAATACAGGCCTGATCCATCAATTCCATTGCGCTTGGTAAAATACCAGCTGCTAATATGTTCGAAATCGCTCGGCCTGAATCAATGAGATAATCAAAGGATGCCAGTAAGGTTTTGCGATCTCCTGGCTTAGGTATTAATCGAATGGTCGCCTCAGTGACTACACCAAGCGTTCCTTCTGAGCCAACAATTAAGCGTGTCAGATCATACCCCGTCACATTCTTAACTGTTTTTCCGCCCGTCCTCATCAGTTCACCTGTCGGAGTCACAACTTCTAGCCCAATCACATACTCTTTTGTTGTGCCATATTTAAGCCCTTTGGGACCGCTTGAGTTTTCCAGTAAATTCCCCCCAATAGTTGAAACATGTGCACTACTTGGGTCAGGCGGATAAAAGAGGCCAACTTTTTCTGCGGCTTGATGGATTTCACTTGTGATCACACTCGGCGAAACAATGGCTAACATATCCTCTGAATCAATTAGGAGTTTCTTCTCAAATTGTGAGAGGTCTAAAACAATTCCAGCTTCAACCGCAAGTGACCCACCACTTAGTGATGTTGCCGCTCCTCTTGGTGAAACTGGAATTCTATGTTTGTTGGCAAACCGAATAACCTCGATCACATCTTCTTTTGTTTTTGCTTGGACAACAACATCAGGTAAATATTCACCAAATGAAGCGTCATAGCTGTAAGCATATCGGTCAGCTAGACCAATTAAAAGTTGCTTCTGATCTACGACTTGAGCTAGGCTTTCATAAATTTCATCTGGAGTCATTGGGTGTTTCATCTTAACCTTGCCTCCTTTATGTAATTACATTGCTTTTAATTCTTCAATCAAGAGTGGCATGACTTCAAATAAGTCACCAACAATACCGTAATCTGCAACGTTAAAGATATTTGCTTCTGGATCTTTGTTAATTGCAACGATTACTTTTGAGTTAGACATACCTGCTAAGTGCTGAATGGCACCTGAAATTCCGACTGCAATATACAAGTCAGGTGTAATAACCTTTCCTGTTTGACCAATCTGCAGTGAGTAATCGCAATACTCAGCATCACATGCACCACGTGAGGCACCGACTGCTGCACCTAAAACGTCTGCTAACTCATAAAGTGAGTCAAAACCTTCCTTACTTCTGACACCACGTCCACCTGCAATCACGACACTTGCTTCTGACATGTCAATTCCGTCTGTTTTCTTACGAATGACTTCTCTTACAATCGTGCGGAGGTCTTTAACATCAACATCTTTTGCTTGAATATCGCCTGAGCGTGATGAATCTTGCTCAAGTGCTGCGATGTTATTTGGACGGATTGTCACAAAGACAAGACCTTCTTTAATGACTTTCTTCTCAAATGCTTTCCCTGAATAAATTGGGCGTGTAAAACGAACATCGTCTCCTTCAGCTTCAATTTCAGTGACGTCTGAAATTAGACCGACTTCTAAACGACTCGCAATTTTAGGCGTTAAGTCCTTACCAATTGCTGTATGTCCCATCACGATCCCGTAAGGGTCTTCAGCTTCAATAATCTCAAGTAAGGCTTGTCCATAACCTTCTGATGTATAATTCTCTAAATTATCGTGTTCAACGGTAATAGCACGGTCTGCCCCGTACTGAATCATTTCTTCTGCCTGACTTTCAAGCCCTTCTTTACCAAGAAGTACAGCGACTACCTCACTATCCTCTTGCATTTGTTTTGCTGCTGCAATGGCCTCAAAGCTCACATTTCGTAATGCGCCTTCAAGCGCTTCACCTACTACTAAGATTGTTTTACTCATCTTTATTCTCCTTTCTTTCGTTTAATTAAAGTACTTTAGCTTCTGTTTTTAAAAGTGATACTAACTCTTTCACTTGATCTTCGATGTCACCTTCTAGAACCCTACCGGCTGCTTTTTCAGCTGGTAAGAAACGTTCAACCGTCTCTGTTTTAGGCTCAAGTTCATCCTCATCTAAATCTAAGTCATCAATTTCTAACTCTTCAAGCGGCTTACGCTTAGCCTGCATAATACCTGGAAGTGACGGGTAGCGTGGTTCATTTAAACCCTGCTGGCATGTCACAAGTAATGGAAGTGATGTTTCAATTTTTTCAACATCTCCTTCAACGTCCTTGTCAATCTTAACTGTTTCACCATCAATTTCTAAGTCAACAATGGTCGTGACATAAGGAATGTCTAAGCGTTCCGCTAGACGTGGACCGACCTGGCCACTCGCTTCATCAATAGCGACATTTCCGGCTAAGATTAAGTCTGGTGACTTATCTTCAAAGAAAGCTTCTAAGATCTTAGTTGTTGTGAACTGATCACCTTCTTCAAGGTCATCTTCTGTGTTGATTAAAACAGCCTTATCTGCTCCCATAGCAAGTGCTGTTCGTAACTGGTTTTCTGAATCTTCATCACCAATTGTCACGACCGTTACCTCACCACCGTGTGCATCACGCTGAACAATAGCTTCTTCAACTGCATATTCGTCATATGGGTTAATGATGAACTCCGCACCATCGTCTTCAATTTCGTTGTCATTAATGACAATTTTGTCCTCTGTGTCAAATGTTTTCTTAAGTAATACATAGATATCCATTTAAATTCCTCCTCTTAAATTATTTATCCTTAAAGTTTGGAGCGCGCTTTTCTAAAAATGCTTCAATACCTTCTTTTGCGTCCTCGTTTCCAAAAACGCGTGCAAATGATTTAGCTTCTTCTGCAATTCCTTCTTTAAAGCGGCTTGATTGTGAATAAGTGATTAACTTCATGACTTCTTTAATCACTGGTTTACTCTTATTTGCAAATGAATCAGCTAGCTTTTCAGCAAAAGCAAATAGCTCTGCTTCATCAACTACGTGATTGACTAAGCCAAACTGATAAGCCTCTTGTCCGCTAATCGCTTTACCTGATAAAATCATCTCAGTTGCTTTTGCTGCTCCAACATAAGCAGGTAACCTTTGTGTTCCTGCAAAACCAGGTAAAATTCCAAGCGTTGTTTCAGGTAAACCAATTTTAGCATCTGGGCTTACTACTCTGACATGACAAGCTAAGGCTAATTCTAAACCACCACCTAGGGCAGCGCCATGAATTGCTGCAATAACTGGAATCGGATAGTTCTCAATTTTGTTAAAGACATCTTGTCCATTTTTAGCTAACGCTTCATAGTCTGAAGCATTTTGTAAAGAGGTAAATTCTTTAATATCTGCACCCGCTGAGAAAAAACGTCCTTCACCTTTAATCATGATAGCCTTTACATTTTCTTCTTTTGAAATTTCATCCAGTCTTGAATCTAAAGCCTTGAGTAGTGAAATAGACAAAGCATTTGCTGGTGGGCTATCAATGGTTAGTGTTGCGACTGAACCATTAATTTCTAAATTAAGTTGTGACATTCTATTCCTCCTTTATTTGGCTGCTAAACCTGTTGTTAATAATTCATGTACAGGCTTTGCTTGACTGATTAAGTCATATTTATGAGCATTCATTACCCAACTTGTAACTATCTCATCCAGTGTTCCAAAGATCATTTGTCTGACAATCCTCAAATCAATGTCATGACGATAAATCTTTTCTTCGATGCCGTTTTTAATAATTAAATCAACAACATCAAGATAATCTTTTAAAACCTTATTAATTTCAGATCTTAATTCAGGTTTTGATTGTCTGAGCTCGAGCTGTGTCACGATTGCTAAATGCTTATTTTCATCTAGTTGTTTAAAGTGACTTTCAATTAATGCTAAGAGTTGGGCATCAGCTGATTCTTGTTCTTTAATTGTTGAATCAATTTGTTTAATGAATGAACCCATCTTTTCTTTAAAAACAGAGATGAGAATATCTTCTTTGTTTTTAAAGTATAAATAAATTGTACCATCTGCAACATCTGCTTGTTTGGCAATTTTTGATACTTGTGAAGAATGATAGCCATTCTCTGCTATTACTTGTAAAGCAGCTTCAATGATTTGGCCGTATTTAGGTCGATTCTTCATAATAATTCTCTCCTTTGACAAAGCTCAAACACTACTGAATGATTAGTCATTCATTTATATTGTATCGCCTGAAAACTATGTTGTCAATTTATGACGACTTATTTTCTGTACTTTCTAATTCGTAGGCTTCAATTAAATCTTTTTTAAGTACCTTTCCGACTGTTGTCTTTGGCAGTTCATCGACAAACTTATAAATACGTGGCACCTTATAGGCAGCTAGATTTTTACGACAGTACTTATTTAACTGTTCTTCAGTCACATGCTGACCTTCTTTAACAACAATGACAGCCATGACTGTTTCACCACGGTAGGGATGAGACACTCCCATAACAGCAGCCTCCTGAATACTTTCATGTTCAAATAACACTTCTTCTACTTCGCGTGGATAAATATTATAACCTGCAGCTATA
>JASLIE010000210.1 GCA_030152985.1 Bacillaceae bacterium | reverse complement strand
TCCCTCACATACTGTATGATGAACACTCTTTAAGTCTTTCATCGTAAGTGGTGTCTCATCAAATTGACCATCACTCAACTTTGAATCAATTATTTTTTTAACAAGGTCATTAATCTTGTCTTCCGTTGGATCAGACATTGAGCGAACAGCAGCTTCAACTGAATCACAAATAGAGATGACACCTGCTTCTTTTGTTTGAGGTTTTGGTCCTGGATATCTAAATAAAGCTTCATCAATTTCAGGGTTAGCTTCTTTAGCTTGATGATAGAAATAACCGACAAGGGATGTTCCATGATGTTGCAAACAAATATCGATAATTTCTTTCGGTAGATCATGTTCGGCTAACATTTTTTCGCCGTCAATTACATGATTGATAATAATTTGTGCACTTTGCTCCGGTTTAATAAAATCGTGTGGATTTCTCATTCCTACTTGATTTTCTATAAAGTAATGTGGATTAACTGTTTTTCCAATATCATGATAATATGAACCAACCCGTGCAAGTAAACCATTTGCACCAATTGCCTCACATGCCGTTTCGCTCAAGTTAGCTACCATAACTGAATGATGATAAGTTCCCGGAGCTTCTGTTAAAATCTTTTTTAAAAGTGGCTGATTTGGGTTTGCTAAAGTAAGTAATTTATTATCAGATAAAATGCCTAAACTTGTTTCAAAGATAGGTAATAGACCTAGCGTAAGGACAGCAACAATGAAGGCTGATGTGACACCAAAACCACTTTGAATCAGTATCTCTTTAACCGAATACTTTTCAAAAGAAATGAGTGAAAAAGCTAAGACGCTTAAAATATTAACAATCGCCATCCCAAAACTTGCACGAATTAAAACCGTCCTTTCTTTAAGATCAGTTAGCAATATAATTCCCGCCATTTGAAAGAAGTAAAAGTAAATTAATGCTTCGATGTTAAGCGATCCCGGTATAGAATTATTAAATATGACGCTGCCTAGAATAGCATAAACAGAAGCCATTACAATACTAAAGCGCTCATTTACTATTTGTTTAAGTAAGAGTACCCCTGTTGCAATTGGAACAAGCAAATACATTTGATTTGTTTGTGTTGTATAAAGACTAACAACTTTCATCAGCGCTAGGACAATAAATGTAATAAGAATAATCGCATAAATCTTCTTATTATCTAAAATTTCTTTCCGAGCAAGCCGATTTATTTCATAGCTCATCACCAAAACTAAAAAGAGTGTCAGAATCAATAAGCCTATACCTGGGAATAGGTTTTTTTGTTCGTTCAGTAAACCAACTAACTTTAATTGCTCATAAATATCACTTGTAATAATTTGATCCTCTCTTACAATAATATCTCCGGCTCTAATAACAACCGGATCAAGCTTATTTGCTGCTTCCTTTCTTGCCTCAAGTGTTTTTTCAACATCGAAAAAAGACGTTTCTACTACTGAAAAGTCAATTAATTCATCTAAAAACATCTGAGATTTACGATTTAATTTAGAAAACTTCACTTCATCTGAAAGAGTTTCTTTGGCAGTTTCTATATTCTCCATTCGAACACCGTTATTAAGGACATCAGTTAATTTAGGTAAGATAAAGTTTTTTGTGTTTTTAAGTTCTTCTTTATTTAACTCTAACATTAAAACAAGTAAATTATCAGGCGCTTTTTCTTGAAGCTCTGTTGATAAATGTTCTTTTACTTCTAATATTTTATCTGATTCTGTTAAGCCTTCAAAGTCCTCTGCTAAATCCGCTTTAACTTCAGTCATAATATCGAATATTTCATTCACTTGAGCGAGTTCATCTTTGACAACTTCTTCTGATGTTGTATAACGATCTCCTACAGACTGAATTGTTTCTCTTGTCTTTCGTTCTGTCTCTAACTCATTTTCAATTGTTAAGGGAGAGCGTATCGTTTCTTTTGCTCGAGTATACTGTTCAATTTCATAGGTTTTTGTATAAATATTATCCATCGTAAATAAAAAAATAAGTACCGTTAGTATAATGAGAGGCATCCCTATTTGGTAGGATTTGCTTTTAAAAAAGGCTTGCTTCACATCTTCACCTCACTTAATTAATCTTCGTCATATGCTTTAATAATTTTTTGAACAAGCGGGTGTCTAACAACATCCGTTCGTTTTAAATGAATCATGCCGATTTCATCAATCACAGCTAATTTAGTTTCAACTTCAATTAAACCTGACTTCACACCTTTAGGTAGATCTACCTGTGATATATCACCTGTTACAACCATTTTGGAACCAAAACCAAGACGGGTTAGAAACATTTTCATTTGTTCAGGTGTTGTATTTTGTGCTTCATCTAAAATAATAAAAGAATCTTCTAAGGTTCTTCCACGCATATAAGCAAGTGGAGCTATTTCAATTGTTTCATTTTCTATCAACCTAACTGTTTGATCACGGCCTAAAACATCATAGAGTGCATCATATAGAGGGCGTAGGTAGGGATCTACTTTTTCCTTTAAATCACCTGGCAAAAAACCTAAACTTTCTCCTGCTTCAACCGCTGGACGAGTTAAAACAATCCGTTTTACCTCACCCTTTTTCAAAGCATCAACTGCTAAAACAACTGCTAAATAAGTCTTTCCTGTTCCGGCAGGACCGATACCAAAAACAAGTTCTTTTGTTCTAAGCGCTTGAAGATAATCTTTTTGACCAAGCGTTTTTGCACGAATCATTTGACCTTTATAATTACGTGTAATAAAAGCGTCAAAAAGCTTAGCAAACTCATGAATCTTATTTGCTAAAGCAAGTTCTATTGCATATAAAACATCTCGTTCAGTCACTTTTAGATTTTTTTCTATCATT
>JASLIE010000149.1 GCA_030152985.1 Bacillaceae bacterium | reverse complement strand
ACAAGTTAAAAAGTTCAAAGAGTGTTTCGGTATTTGAATCTTCAAAAGCATATTTTGAATGCTCATATTCTGCTTGTAAAAAGATGTCTCCGACAGTCACACCCTCAACCCACTCTAAATCAAAAACATTCTCTTTATCTTGAATATAAGAGGCAAGGCGCTCAATTCCATATGTTAATTCAACTGATACAGGGTTCGCTTCTAAGCCACCAACTTGTTGAAAGTAAGTAAACTGGGTTACTTCCATTCCATCTAACCAAACTTCCCATCCAAGACCTGCCGCACCAAGCGTTGGGTTTTCCCAGTTATCTTCAACAAAACGAATATCATGATCAAGTGGATTAATTCCTAGATGCATTAAAGACTCCAAGTATAAATCTTGAATATTATCTGGAGATGGTTTCATAATTACTTGAAACTGATGGTGTTGATAGAGGCGATTTGGATTCTCTCCATACCTTCCATCATCTGGCCTTCTAGATGGTTCAACATAAGCAACATTCCAAGGTTCTGGTCCAAGTGTTCTTAATAAAGTCATTGGCGACATTGTTCCAGCACCTTTTTCGACATCATAAGCTTGCATTAAAACACATTTTTCTTCTGCCCAAAACTCTTGTAATTTTAAAATCATATTTTGAATATTCATTTTTATTCCTCCATTTCATTATAAAAACCCGTCCCTATGCTTTGTATATTTACAAAGCATAGGGACGGGTTCATACCCGCGGTTCCACCCTACTTGCCCCTTTAAAAGGGCCACTTTAAATCTGAGGTTGCTCCTTGAGTGCCTTTCACCACGATTGCCTAGCTCACACCTCCCTAGACTCGCTCTCTTTTATGGTTACTTTTCTCCATCATCGCAATATTTATTTATCTACATAGTACAACGTTATGCCTTACTTTGTCAAACTACTCATTAGAAAGTCGATTAATTTGTTCTAAAAAGCGTTTAGATTTTAAACGGTAACCCCCATAACGCTCATAGTAAGCATCAAATAAACGACGTAATAATTTAATGTTCTTTTCTTTTACATTGATAGTCCCAACATCTTCAAGACGAACTTGCTGAAAAATCTGTAAAAGTCTAATTAAGTTTGAATTTAAAACAACAGCATCTGAATCTGTCAAAAAACAATCTATACAGAGTAAACCACCATTATTAACTGAGAAAGAACTTAGTTGTGAAACGGACCCACACTTAACACAAGCATTAACAATAGGCGCAAACCCGCCTTTAATAAATAATTTCATTTCATACATTAAAACAGGCACCATGACTTCATCTTCACGATTAATCCAACTTAATGTTTCAATCAATTCATTATAAAGGTATCCTTCGCTTACTTTATCTTCAACTAACAAAATAGTTAGTTCATTTAAATAACTTGCATAGGCTGTTTTTATAATGTCATTCCGTATACCTTTTAATGAATCTATGACCTCGCCCTGTTGCAAGGTACTTAATCCTTTAGATACAAAAATTAAAAAGGTCCCTCGAATGAAAGGTTGTGTAATCGCACTTAAACGACTCTTAGCTTTATTAGCACCACGAGCTATTGCAGATATTTTTCCTATTTCTTTTGTAAACAATGTAACAATTTTATGCGTCTCACCATAATCTTGAGTTTTAATTACTATACCTTCTACTCGACGTAACATAGTATCACCTAATCAAATTCATTAAAGTCAAATCCGTATTGTTTAAGAATTTGCTCTTTATTTCTCCAATCCTTCTTTACTTTAACCCATAGCTCTAAATATACTTTTTCATCAATCAAATCTTCTATATCTTTTCTTGCTTCTAAACCAATTCGTTTAATCATTTTACCTTGTTTACCAATAATAATCCCCTTTTGTGAGGGACGCTCAACAACAATTGTTGCATTAATATGTGTTTTTTCACCATCTTCTTTATCTACTTGATCTATTAAAACATTCACAGAATGAGGCACTTCTTCTTCGGTATGATGAAGTACCTTCTCTCGAATTAACTCTCCCATCATAAAACGAGTTGAGTGGTCTGTTATTTGATTTTCATCAAAATATTTTGGACCTGCCGGTAAAAGATCTTTAATCATTTCTAAAAGTTTATTTACATTATTCCCATTTAATGCTGAAATTGGTATGATCTCTTCGAATTCAAATTTTTCCGAATAAGTTTGTATAAGTGGAAATAATTCATCTGGATGAATTAAGTCGACTTTATTTATCACCAGAATAACCGTGTTATTAGTCTTCTTTAATTGTTCAATGATATACTCATCGCCTCTACCGTAACCTTCTGAAGCATTTACAAAAAACAGTGTAACATCTGCATCTTGAAGAGTTTGTAAAGAGACATTGACCATAAAATCACCTAATCGATGCTTAGGTTTATGAACACCTGGTGTATCAATAAAAATTAATTGTTCCGTTTCGGTTGTGAGTATCCCTTGAATACGTGTTCGAGTCGTTTGAATTTTATCACTTATAATTGAAACTTTTTCACCGATAACCTCATTTATAAATGTTGATTTACCAACATTTGGCCTTCCTACAATTGTTATAAAACCTGATTTAAATTCCATACACATCCTCCTTAAATAAGCTTTGGTATAAATATAATTAAACCTATCATTACTGCAAGAGTCGCTGTAATTAAAACAAAGCTCGCACT
>JASLIE010000121.1 GCA_030152985.1 Bacillaceae bacterium | reverse complement strand
TGGCTGTCGAATAAATCTTTTTTACTTTAATATGACCGAAATCTTAATTTGGTCAAAGTTTATAGGGAGGTAGTAAAACCGTGAAAAACTTTTTTAAAAAAGAAAATTTTGCTATTTTAGCTGATAAAAAACTAATTATCGCTATTGTAGCCGTTATATTTGTTCCAATTTTATATGCGGGAATGTTTTTATGGGCATTCTGGGATCCTTACGAACATTTAGAAGATGTCCCTGTTGCTATTGTCAATGAAGATGAGGGATATGAATTTGATGGTGAGTATTTAGAACTCGGAAATGAATTTGTAGATAAAATGAAAGAAGAACCTGAATTCGATTTTCATTTTGTTGATAAAGCAAAGGGTTATCAAGGATTAAATGATCGTGAATACTATATTTTAATTGAAATACCAAAAGATTTTTCTAAAAACTCAAGTACGGTCATGGATGATCCACCTCAAAAACTTGATTTAATTTATAAACCAAACGAAAGCTTTAACTTCTTAGCTGCACAAATTGGTGAGACAGCTATGCTTCACATTGAGATGGCTTTAGAAGAAAAGATCACTGAAACCTATGCAGAAACAATTTTTGATAAAATTGATGACGTAGCTGATGGTTTAGTCGATGCAAGTGAAGCAACTGAAGAGTTAAATGACGGGGCAAATGAGCTTGAAGATGGTTCTAAAAAACTTCAAGATAATTTAATCACACTGGCTACAAAAACAATTGAATTTGATGATGGTGTTAAGAGTGCTAAAGACGGTTCAGATGATTTAGCGTCAGGAGCAAGTACACTCGCATCTGGAATTTATGAATTATACGACAATAGTAATAAATTAAGAAATGCATCTGTAGATATTCAGTCAGGTGCCGGACAACTCGCATCAGGAATTAATCAAGCAGATGCAGGCTTACAGGAAATGAATAAAAAAGTACCTCAACTAGTTGATGGAACTAAGCAAGTTCAAGGCGGGCTCGGTAGCCTTCACAATCAATTGCCAAAAGAAATGGCTAAGCAAATTGATCGTGAAATAGACAAGGGAACTGATACAATTTTAGACGGTACTAAAGAACTTCAAACAGGGATTACAAGTGGAATTGAAGATGGATTGAAAAATGAATTTGCACCTGAGTTATCTAGAGAACTTACAAAAGGGATTTCAGAAGGAATTGCAACAGAAGTCGTTGATACAGCAAATGACTTTATCTCAAATGCACCGACAGAAATTCCAAAAGATGTAGCAAAAGATATTATCGAACTGTTAAAAGAAAAAGAAGCTGCTAACAAACAAGAGTTACTTAAGATTTTAAAAGAAGCTAATGTACCCGAAGAAGTTATTAATGAGGTCAGTAAGAAGTTAGATGAATTTCAGCCAAATTACGACGAAATTGAAAGCTCGATTGTTAGTATTTTAGAGCGCATCCTAACTGAAGCCTTAGACGGTGTTGAAATCACAGAAGATCAGAAAAAAGAATTAACACAACTGATTAAAGATAATATAGAAGCTGGTATTACAGACGGAGTCAATCAAGGAGTTGATCAGGCTGTTAGTGCCACTGTAAGTGAAATTGATGATGGTTTTGATTTATACACAAGTGAAATCACAAAAGGCTTAGACAATGCGACTCAAGGACTTGATAAAAAGATTAAATCAGCCTTAGATGATCCAATGAATCAGTTGCAAGGCGGTTTATCAACAATTAATACCGGACAAAAAGCCTTAAAAGATGGTGTTGGTCAATTAGCAAATGGAACTAAACAATTAAAAACAGGGTCAGGTAAGTTAGTTACGGGCCAAAACAGTTATGTAAATAATATGTATAAGTTTACAAATAGCTTTACTAAAGCAAACGATGGAACTCAAGCCCTGGCAACTGGTGCTAGCACACTTTCAAGCGGAATGCTTCAGTTAAAAGATGGGTCATTTCAGTTAAATGACGGTGCTCACCAATTAGCAGATGGTTCAGAAGAGCTCTATGATGGTATGAATAAATTAACAGATGGAACTGAAGAGTTTAATGAAAAAATGAATGAGGCAGCAGACGAAGCAAACGATATTCATGCAACTCATTTGACGCATAATATGATTGCAGATCCTGTTGAAGTAGAAAATGAAAAGATTTATGAAGTTCCAAACTATGGAACAGGCTTTGCGCCTTACTTCTTATCACTCGGATTGTTCGTTGGAGCCTTACTGTTATCTATTGTTTATCCTTTAAGAGAACCTTCAGTTGTTCCAACAAGTGGATTTAACTGGTTCTTACGTAAGTTCCTTGGATTGTTTATCATTGGAATCTTACAAGCAGTGATTGCTGCTTCAATCTTATTAATTGGTTTAGGGATTGAAGTTCAAAGCGTTCCTTTATTCTACTTGTATTCAATTATTACAAGTTTGGTCTTCATTACATTAATTCAGTTCTTAGTTACATGTTTTGATGACCCAGGTCGATTTGTTGCAATCTTAATTCTAATTTTACAGCTGACAACAAGTGCTGGAACATTCCCACTTGAATTAATTCCAAAAGCACTTCAACCATTTAACGCTTTACTTCCGATGACTTATTCAGTTGCTGGATATAAAGCAGTGATCTCAAGTGGACAATATGACGTCATGTGGCAAAATGCAGGCATCCTACTTCTCTATACGGTAGTCTTTATGCTACTGACCTTGTCCTACTTCATGGTTATGTATAAACGTAAATTTGGTAATATGGGCGTTAACAAAGAAGCCAAAGAAGCTTAAAATAAACAAGACCTTGTCTTATTATAGACAAGGTCTTTTTTTACCCACAAGCTATCCACAAGCCTGTTGAAAACTTCTTTAATAATTGATTGAATAAGCTTCCTTCTCGGGATAACTTTTGTGAACAAGAGGGGTGTTCCTGTGGATAGTGTGCGTAAGTCTGTTGAAAACGTTTGCTAAACTGATTCTATTCGCTTTCTCTTATTGTGAATAATTTTTTAATCTTACTTTTCTATACATAATTTATCAATATGTTATGATGAGATTAGTTTAACTAAAAAAGT
>JASLIE010000094.1 GCA_030152985.1 Bacillaceae bacterium | reverse complement strand
TCTCTAAAAAGGCATTTAAATTATTAAGTGAAGCACCAATTAACTTTATTGGTAATGTTGAATCGCGCGATTTATTAATTGGTTCAGCCGATATTGTTGTCACAGATGGGTTTACAGGGAATGTAGCTTTAAAGGCAATCGAAGGAACTGCTAAGCATGTACTTGGTTTATTTAAAGATACACTGACCTCTTCATTAAAAACAAAGCTAGCTGCCGGTTTAATTAAATCTGATTTAAAAGCTTTACAAAAGAAGTTAGACTATCCTGAGTATGGTGGGGCTGCTCTATTTGGACTTAAAGCTCCAGTTATTAAATCACATGGTTCATCAAACGCTCGTGCAGTCTATCATACAATTATTCAAGCAACTGAAATGATTTCACAAAATGTGATGCAAAACATTGAAACAACTCTAGACAAGATAAAAGAGGAGGACAAGCAGTGAAGAAAATAGCGTATATGTTTCCAGGTCAAGGTTCGCAAGTTGTAGGAATGGGGAAGGATTTTTATGAAGCTAACAACTCAATTCAAACCCTCTATAAACAAGCTAACGAAGTTTTAAATAAGGATATTAAAAACTTAATGTTTGAAGGTCCGAGTGATGAATTAACTGAGACTGAAAACGCCCAGCCAGCTTTACTTTTAAGTAGTATTGCTGCAGCAACACGTTTAAATGAAGAAGGTGTTGAACCGAGTATGACTGTTGGTCATAGCTTAGGTGAATATAGCGCGCTTGTTGCAAGTGGTTCACTCGAACTCACAGAGGCTTTAAAGCTCGTTCAAACGCGTGGACGCTTAATGGAAGAAGCTTATCCAAAAGGACAAGGTACAATGGCAGCAGTTTTAGGTTTAGATTATGAAGTGATTGAAACAACACTTAAGCTTATTGATGAAGTTGTCGATATTGCTAATTTAAATTGTCCGGGCCAGATTGTCATTTCAGGTTCTCAAGCAGGTATTGAAAAAGCAGAAACTTCATTAATTGAAGCAGGAGCAAGGCGTGTTGTTCGCTTGAATGTAAGTGGACCCTTTCATTCAAGATTAATGAAAGAAGCAAATAATGCATTTAGTAAACATTTACATGCAGTCGATTTAAAAACAGCAAGGTATCCTGTCTATGCTAACGTGACTGCTAAAGCTGTCACATCAGAGTCTGAGATTATTGATTTATTACTTAAGCAGTTGTACTCACCAGTACGCTTTGAAGAATCGATTGAAAATATAAAGAAAGAAGGTATTGACGCAATTGTTGAGGTAGGCGAAGGACGTGTACTTTCAGGTCTTGTTCGAAAGATTGACAGGAAAATTAAAACATTTTCAGTAAGTGATGAGAAGTCACTTGAGAAATTCTTAAACTGGTACAAAGGAGATGCTTAAAATGTTAAGAAATAAAACAGCACTCATTACAGGTGCATCACGCGGAATCGGACGTGCAATAGCTTTAGAATTAGGAAAGCAAGGTGCTAATATTGTTGTAAATTATGCTGGTAGTAAAGAACGAGCAGATCAAGTCGTTGAAGAATTAAAAGACATGGGTGTTAGAGCAATTTCAGTTCAAGCAGATGTAGCTGATGAAAAATCAGTCAAGTCATTAGTTAAAACGAGCTTAGAAGAGTTTGGAAGCATTGATGTTTTAGTTAATAACGCAGGAATTACAAAAGATAATTTACTCATGCGGATGAAGGAATCTGAATTTACTGATGTCATTGATACAAATTTAAAGGGAACTTTTTTATGTACAAAAGCCGTAACAAGGTTAATGATGAAACAACGAAGTGGTAGCATTATAAATGTTGCTTCAATTGTAGGCGTTAGTGGAAACCCCGGGCAAGCTAATTATGTTGCTGCTAAAGCAGGAGTAATCGGATTGACTAAATCAGTTGCGCTTGAGTTGGCTACTCGTAATATTAGAGTAAATGCTGTTGCACCTGGATTTATAAAAACAGATATGACAGATCAACTCACAAAGGAGCAAAAAGAGAATACATTAAAAATGATTCCTCTTGAAATGCTTGGCGAGCCTGAAGATGTAGCGAAAGTAGTCAGGTTTTTAGCTTCTGAGGATGCAAAATATCTTACCGGCCAAACAATTCATGTTGATGGTGGCATGGTTATGTAATTGTGACTAGAAATTTATTCAAATATAGAATATAATAACGGAAGGGAGGTGAAAGAGATGTCAGATGTATTTTCACGCGTAAAAGAAATAATCGTTGATCAATTAGACGTAGAAGAAGAAAAAGTAACAATGGAAGCCTCTTTCAGAGATGATTTAGAAGCTGATTCACTAGATGTAGTTGAATTAGTGATGGAGTTAGAAGATGAGTTTGATTTAGAGATTGCAGATGAAGAAGCTGAACAAATTAACACTGTGGGCGATGCTGTTAATCATATTGAAGCTAAACAATAAATTTTATGTTACATAAAATTATACTTTATTTGAAAAATCTCGCAGTCGCGAGATTTTTCAATATTATACGGAGGTGAAAAAGAGTGGACACACAAGCTTTTGAAAAAAAGTTTAATGTGAAATTTACAAATAAAAAGCTTTTAAAACAAGCATTCACACATTCATCTTATGTGAATGAGCATCGGCAAAAGAAATTAATCGATAATGAGAGGTTAGAGTTTTTAGGAGATGCGGTCCTTGAACTCGGCGTATCACAGTATTTATATAAGAAACATGAAGCTTTGTCAGAAGGTGAAATGACAAAACTGCGTGCTGCGATTGTTTGTGAAGAGTCGCTTTACAACCTATCAACTATTTTAGCTTTTAACGAGTTTGTTTTGTTAGGTAAAGGTGAAGAGCAAACAGGAGGTAGAAAACGTCAAGCCCTTCTAGCAGATGTCTTTGAAGCGTTTTTAGGTGCCTTATATTTAGATGCAGGTTATGAAGAGGTATTAATCTTCCTAGATCGATTTGTTTTTCCAAATATTACAAACGGTGCTTTTTCGTATGCGATGGATTATAAAAGTGAGTTGCAAGAATTAGTTCAAAAAGATAAAGATGCGAAGTTAACTTATCAGATTATTGAAGAACGTGGACCGTCACATAATAAAGAATTTGTAGCGGAGGTAAGGATTAATAATAAAAAACAAATGTTGGGAATCGGAAAGACAAAAAAAGAAGCAGAGCAAAGAGCAGCACAAAGCATGCTCTTAGAGCTTCAAAGTCAGCAATAATTATTTTCTAACTGAGCGAAGTTCATCAACAAAGGCGTGTTTTTCATTGATACTTAATTGAGGTTTCTTTAAAACCATTTCATACATGAATTTTAAGTCATCATAACGATCTAGATCGTAATCTTTTTCATCCATAATCATGCGATTAGCAACATCAAGTTTTTCGGCAAGTTGCTCTAAAATATATTTCATATTTTCTGTTGTAGCTTTAGTTAAGTCCATGCTTTCAACTCCTCGATTTAATTTATGTATAGATTATAACATAAAGGATAATTATGAATAATTCAAGCGTCATTGAAGGAGAAACGTTATGTTTTTAAAACAATTAGATACTGTTGGTTTTAAATCTTTTGCTGAGCGCACTAAAATTGATTTTGTGCCAGGTGTTACAGCAGTAGTAGGGCCAAATGGTAGTGGAAAAAGTAATATTATTGATGCGGTCCGCTGGGTACTTGGCGAACAATCAGCTAAGTCTTTACGTGGACAAAAAATGGAGGACATCATTTTTCAAGGAAGTGATACTCGTCATCCGCTTAATTTTGCAGAAGTCACACTCGTTCTTGATAATTCAACAAAAGAATTACCTGTTGATTATGAAGAAGTGAGTGTGACTCGACGCGTTTTTAGATCAGGTGAAAGTGAGTTTTATATT
>JASLIE010000093.1 GCA_030152985.1 Bacillaceae bacterium | reverse complement strand
TGTCAGGTGGGTTTGAGTCAGTTTTTGGCTTAGAAAATAATTTTAATTTACAATTTATTATAATTTTCGTTATTTTTGGTGCTTATATGTTATCTGCTTCAACGGGGTTAAATAAAGGAATCCGTTATTTAGGTAATTTTAATTTAGCTTTATCATTAATTTTACTTCTCTTCTTTTTTATTGTCGGTCCTAAAGTTTTTATTATGGAAAGTTTCACAGTGGCAATCGGTGATTATATTACGAATTTTATCCAGTACAGTTTGAGGCTGCAACCTTATAAAGGTGGAACTTGGGTGAGTGATTGGACAATCTTTTACTGGGCCTGGGCAATTGCTTGGTCACCTTTTGTTGGGGCTTTTGTTGCACGTGTATCACGTGGCCGAACGATTAGAGAGTTTATTACGGGTGTGATGGTGATTCCACCAGTTTTTGCAATGATGTGGATTGCAACCTTAGGTGGAACAGCCTTATATAGTGATTTAAATAAAGGAACAAATATTGCAGAAGCAGTTGACAATGATGTCACAAGTGCTTTATTTGTCACTTTAGAGGGCCTCCCTTTTTCATCAATCCTTTCTGTCTTATCAATTATTTTAGTGATTAGCTTTTTAGTTACATCAGCAGATTCTGCGACTTATATTTTAGCAAGTATGACAACGAAAGGTGATTTATTTCCACCACTGATTGTTAAAACAGTTTGGGGTGTTTTAATGGCATCAATTGCTGCTGTCTTACTTTATGCAGGTGGACTCGAGGCGCTTCAAACGGCCTCGCTTGTTTCAGCCTTGCCTTTTACAGTTTTATTAATTCTACTGATCTTTGCGATTTTAAAACTCTTAAAAAGTGAGCCAATCACAGTTCGTCCAGTTGATATCAGGCAGTATGAAAAGGTAAAAGAGGAAGCCAAAAAAAAGAAAGATGACTAAAACACGCTAACTGCGTGTTTTTTGTTCATAGTCAAGAAACTGTTTATATGATAAAATTTAAATAGATGATTAAAAAAATAAAAAGTAGTTGATGAGATGACAATATTATTGATGGTCCTTGCAAGTATGACTGCTGCATTTTTAGGAAGTTTAGTCGGCTTAGGTGGTGGCATGATTTTAGTGCCTATTTTACTTTTTTTACATGAAAATGTAAGCGGCTTTGAGTGGGCAACGAGTCAGGCAGTTGTTGGCATTGCACTAGTTGCAATGATTTTCACTGCCTTATCTTCACTTTTAGCTTATATGCGCCTTAAAACAGTAGATATGAAGACAGGTGCAGTTTTATTAACAGGAACAATTCCAGGGAGTATTTTTGGTACCTGGCTAAATAGTATTTTAAATACGGACAACTTTTCTCTTTATTTTGGCGTATTTTTAATTATTATGTTTCTATTTCTTTTAATCGATCGCGAAAAACTTTCTCAACTTAGAAAGCCTAAAGCAGGCGATTTAAAACGTGAGTTTTATGTTCAAGGTAGAGAGCACACATATTATGTGAGTTTATTTGTCGGTTTTTTTGTTTCACTTTTAATTGGAACATTGTCGGCTCTATTCGGCATTGGTGGTGGAATTATTGCTGTACCGGCTATGATTATTTTATTTGGTATGCCCGTGCACATCGCAATTGCAACAAGTATGTTTATGGTGTTTTTTACTAGTATGTTTAGTATGACTGCGCACGCATTGACAGGTAATATCGAATGGCAATATGCAATATACTTTATTATTGGTGCCTTTTTAGGTGGTACACTTGGTTCACGTGTGAATCAAATTTTAAAAGGAAAAGCTCTTGAGTGGATTTTACGTATTTTAATCTTAATCATGGCAGTCCAGTTAATTGTGAGTAGTTTTTAGAGGTGGTGCATGAATTGACAGAAGAAAATATCTATCTATATTATACAAATGATTTACATAGTCATTTTTCCCATTGGCCATCCGTAGCATATTTTATGAAGAAGAAGAAAAAAGAACGGGCACATTATCAAGAAACCTATCGTTTAATCGATATAGGGGACCATATGGATCGTTTTAATCCGATTACTGAAGGGACATTAGGCCAAGCAAATGTAAGTTTACTGAATGATCTTAAGTATGATTATGTTACCTTAGGGAATAACGAAGGCATTACTTTTTCAGAAGAAGAACTTTATCATTTATATGATCAAGCTGAATTTGAGGTTATTTGTTCAAATTTAAATTATTTAAATGGTGATAATCCGAGCTGGCTTAAATCAGTTTCGATTGAAAGCTTAGATAGAGGCGTAAGAATTGGCTATATTGGGCTAACAGCGACCTTTAATCCTTATTATAATTTACTCGGTTGGCATGCGAATGATATTTATGAAACACTTGAAAAACAAATAGCTTACTTAAGAGATCAGGTCGACATTATTATTTTACTCTCGCATGTCGGGATCAATGAAGACCGTGAAATTGCGAAGCGCTTTAAAGAAATTGATGTCATAATAGGCGGGCACACACATCATTTACTGCGAACAGGTGAACAAGTCAATGAAACCCTTCTTACAGCAGCAGGAAAATTTTCCGCCTATGTTGGACAAGTTATTTTAACTTATGATCATGAGCAAAAAGGTTTAATTAAGAAACAGGCTTATACAACAGATATCACACAATTAAAAGAAGACAAAGCAACTCACTTATTATTAGACTCATTAGAAACTAAAGCGAATGTCGCTCTTAATAGACCTTTAACAGCCATTGATGAGCCAATTAAAATTAGTTGGGACGAATCTTCCAAACTGATGCAAGAATTAACGCGTCATGTGCGTCAAAAATACCAGGTAGATATTGCCTTTTTAAATTCAGGTCTCATTCTAGAAGATTTTAAGTCAGGCATTGTTACTTATAAAGATGTTCACCAACGTTGCCCGCATCCAATTAATCTTGTTATTGTTGAGCTTACGGGTTATGAACTACTTGAGGTAATTCGTGCGTCATTTACAAAAGAGTTTATTAACCTACAATTAAGAGGCTTTGGATTTAGAGGAGACCGACTCGGTTATATGGAGTATTCTGGAATTGATTTGTTAAAGAAGAAACATGAGTCAGGTGAGTATATTAAAGGTGTTTACTATCAAGGTGAGCCTTTGAAGAAACAAAGAACCTATTCGGTCGTAACGGCGGATGTATTTACATTTGGTCGTATTTTACCTGAAGTTGCTCGATCAGAAAGAAAAGAGCTTATTTTACCAGATTTTATACGAGGAGATTTGGCTGAGATGTTACAGATAAACAATGTGAAGAGGGATAAAAGATGATAGAGTTATTTGGCAGTACTTATGAGTTGGTGACAGATTACCGAAATGCTTATGATAAAGAAGCGGTAGAAGAGAGATATTCTGAGATTCTTCAAAAATATGATTATATAGTAGGCGACTGGGGACATAGTCAACTGCGTCTAAAAGGATTTTATGAAGCAGGGAATAAAAAAGTTGCTTATGACTCACGAATTAATATGTTAGATGATTATTTGCTTGAGTATTGTAATTTTGGCTGTGCTTATTTTGTTTTAAAAAAGAAAAGTGAGTAGGTAAATACCTACTCACTTTTTGCACGTTTATAGGAATAAAAGTTTTTTTCAATAAATTCTCCTGTCCTAAAAATAGCGTCCTCATTTCCACGTCGACCAATGATTTGAATGGCAACAGGTAGACCTTCATTATCAAGTCCAATTGGTAGGGTAAGTGAAGGTAAGCCCCAAACGTTGGCATAAGCTGTGTAAGGAATATATTTAAGAAATGTTTTTTGAATTGAAAAGAGCTCACTAAAAACGTCACCGTGTTTTAAGGCGCTGGTGTGATAAACAGGAAGGATGAGCAATTTATTCATTAAATAACGATCGATTGCTTGATCACCTAATTCAATCATTCCTTCAATTTCTTGAATTCGTTTAGCAGTTGGTTTAAACATATTAGCGCCAATTAAAGCCCAAGAAAGATAAGGATGAACTGGAGTTTTTCCTGTTAACTTTTCTTTAATAAAGTTTCCAATGACATTAACACGGTCAGTATTATAAGCGATTTGTCTAACGGATTTAGCACCATCAATCGACATGATTTCTTGCCAAATTTGGGCCGTGTTATCAAAGTAGGGGGGAACGGTTTCTTCAACCTCATAACTTTTCTTCATATGATTTTTAAGTTGATTAATCAGGAGCTTACTATCTTCAGAGAGTGGATAGATACTTTCTGAAATTAAAAAATGAACTTCTAACTTTTCAAATAAATGTTTTGATTCTGTTTCAGACCGGAGGAGTTGATAAGCAAGCTTCATATCACGAACTGATTTTCCCATTGGACCAACACCTAACATTCTATTTTGTAATGGAATGTCTATTTTAGGGAAAAGTCCTTGATCACTTATGTCATGTGCACCCGGTTTAAATCCAATAACACCATTAAAATGACTCGGGAAACGAATAGAACCACCGACATCAGCTGCAAGTCCGAGTGCTGATGCTCCTGTTGCAAGAAGTGCGCCTTCACCCCCTGAGGATCCACCGACTGTTCGTTCAAGGTTCCATGGATTGTTTGTCCGTCCAAATAATTTATTATCAGTTTCTTGACAAAAACAAAGCTCAGGTGTATTTGTCTTACCAAGAATAATTGCGCCAGCGTCTTTGAGCTTTTCAACAGCATGAGCGTCTTCATTTAAAATAATGTCTTTTCTGTGTGCAATCCCGCCTGTTGTATGCATACCTTTAACATCAAAAGACTCTTTAATACTGATAGGAACACCAAATAGTGGCTTATTTTTTATCTGGGAATTTGTTTCCTGATCACAAGCAATTGCTTCCTCAAGTGCAAGCTCAAATCTCTCTTCAACTAAGGCATTAATTAAGGGATTTATTTTTTTAATGTGATTGATATAGGTTTGAGTGATAAACTCACTTGTTAACTTCCCTTTTTTTATTTTATCTGCGATTGCTGTAGCGTCTAAATCGAGCAAATCCTCAACTGAATACTCATTCATTTGTTTACTCAATTAAATCACTCCCTCTTATCTAATTAACCCGATTATACCATGAAAGTCACTTAAATGTCGTAAAACATTGGATTTAACTACTTAATTGAAGTTTGAAAATATGGTATAATATAAGTAATTAATCAATAGGTGAGGGATGTTTATGTATTTTGTTGATCGAAGTAAGATTGAGGCGACATTAAAACATATTGATGCGTTATTAGAAGAAATTAAAGGTATAAGTGTCACTAATCGATTAGAAGAACTCGCCCTTGAGCGAGCGGTTCATATGATTATTGAATCAGTTCTAGATGTAGGGAATATGATGATTGACGGTTTTATTATGCGAGATCCAGGAAGTTATCATGATATTATTGATATTTTAATTGATGAAAAAGTTATTTCTTCTGAAGATGAAAAAGCATATAAATCAGTCATTGATTTACGTCAAATGCTTGTTCAAAATTATTTAGATATAGAGATTAAAGAGCTTGAATCTGTAATGAAAAAAGCACATCCAACTTTAAGTAATTTTAGTACTGACATTGAAAGTTATTTAAACAATGAGCTCGGTGTGGCTCACGCATTTTCAAATGAAGACTAAGGAGGTGTAGCTTATGAAGAAGCGGTCAACTAAAGAACAGATTTTATTTGTTCTGAAAAGACAGGGAGAAAGTACGATGAAAGAGATTATGGAAAACTTTACGGTGTCTGAAATTGCAGTGAGACGTCATATCCGTGATCTAATGAGTCAGTCCTTTATCAGTGAGCGTATTGTTAAGCAAGCAATCGGGCGCCCCTTTCATATGTACGAGCTTACGAGTAAAGGACATGCAACATTCCCAAATAAAAATGCTGAACTACCAGAAGAACTCCTAAATGATCTTGAAGAAACGCTTGGTAAAGAGGCAGTTTCTGAGGTCTTAAAAAAACGAAAAGAACGTGAAGAAAAGCTTTACGAAACACATATTTCAGCGACAGATTTTGATGAAAGAATTAAACAAATTGCCCATCTCCAAGATGAAGAGGGCTATATGGTTGAATATGTTAAACTAGATGATGGAAGTTATCAAATCAAAAATTATAATTGTCCAATCTATTCAATGGCCTCTTCATTTAAGGAAGTGTGTCACAATGAAAAACATGTCTTAGAGAAGATGTTTCCTGAAAGTAAGGTTATTTCCGAATCAAAGATTACTGATGGAAAAAAGAATTGTTGTTGGACAATCTCACCACCAAAAGTAAAATAAAAGACGTTAATTAAACAAAGGCCTCTATAAAAAGATTAGGCATTGTTCAAAGTTAACGTCTTTTTATTATTCAATATCGCCAGCCGCTGCATGTGCTAAACGACTTGAAGCAGCTGCTGCAATTGCGCCTACAATGTCATCTAAAAAGGTGTGTACTTCACCACTTGAATGATCATTTAAACGCTCTAGGATACCTGGCTTTTGTTTATCAATAAAACCATAGCTTGTAAATCCGATTGAGCCGTAAACATTGACAATTGAAAGTGCAATTACTTCATCAATTCCGTATAAACCTTCATCGCGATGAATAATATCTTGAATAGGTTCGGATAGTTTACCTTGTTCAGCTAACATGTCTAATTCAATGCCTGTAAGAAGGGCATGTTGAACTTCACGTTTTGAAAGAACACGATTTACATTGTGAAGGCATGTTTCCATTGTTAGATTTTCATGATATTGAGCTTGTAAGTAAAAGACAAGTTCTGCAATATCATTAAGTGTAACACCACGTAATTCGAGCATTTTACGTGCTTCAATTTCGAGCTCGCTTTGTTTTTCTATTTTTCCGATGACACTCACCACTTTCGTATTGATATCGTCTTTAGTTTAACATGTTGTTTAAAAAACTAAAATGAATATCAATAAAGTTTAAAAAATATAAACTAAAAAAGCAGACTCAGTCTGCTTTTTAGTTTAGAATACTTGTTCAATTTCTTTAACGCCTGGGATTTCAGTTGTTAGTGCACGTTCAATACCTGCTTTTAAGGTAATGGCTGAGCTTGGGCAATTTCCACATGCTCCCATGAGTTTAAGTTGAACGACACCATCTTCTACATCAATTAACTGAACATCGCCACCATCACGTAAAAGGAATGGGCGTAATTTATTTAGAACTTCTTGAACGTCTTCTTTAGCTACTTCACTCATTTTATAAAACTCCCTTCAAGATAAATGATTGAAACAATCAGGATTCTTACTTTCATTTTATACTTTTTAAATGTAAAAGTAAATAGAATCGTTTATAAATAAACAATTAGGTTGCGTGACTAGCACTCAGTTTGTATACTAGGTACATACGTAACTCGTTAAGGAGGAGATAGAAAGTGATTATATCAATTACAGATGCTGCACGAGACCGAATTAAGGAAATGATGCAAGAAGAAGGCTCTGATGCGCGTTTACGCTTTGGTGTAAAAGGTGGAGGATGTAGTGGACTTTCATATTCACTTGGTTTTGCAGATGAGATTAACGAGGAACTTGATGTGATTGAAGAAATCAATGAAATTCCAGTCGTTATATCTAAACCAGATATCCCAATGATTAAAGATACAAAAATAGATTTCAAACAAAACATGATGGGTGGGGGATTTAGCATTAATAATCCACAAGCTGTTTATTCATGTGGTTGTGGTACATCATTTAGACCAGAGGATTATCAAGGTGAAGTAGAGAAGTGTTAATCTGATTAAACAAACAGCGGATTCTGTTTAATATAAAAACGTGTCGTTTAAATTTAAACGACACGTTTTTTCATTAAATATATTTTAAGGCAATTTGATAGTCACTGAATGGATACTTGATCTTATTAATCTCTTGATACTCTTCTTGTCCTTTTCCTGCAATGACTAAGACATCCTCTTCACTCATGAGATGAATGGCTTGTTTAATCGCTTCCTCACGGTCTTCAATCGCAAAATCAATTTGCTCCATACCGGATTTAATATCTTCAATAATCTGATTAGGATCTTCAGTGCGAGGGTTATCAGAGGTAATAATCGCGATATCACTGTTTTCTTCAGCTATTTTCCCCATTTCAGGACGTTTTGTACGATCCCTGTCTCCACCAGCACCAAAAACGACAAGTACCTTTCCATTTGTGACAGCCTTTAAGGTTTTTAAGACATTTTCGAGTGCGTCGGGTGTATGAGCGTAATCAATAAAAACATTACTTTTATCGACTCTTTGTAAGCGTCCTTTAATCCCGTCAAATTCTTTAACAGCTTGTTTGATTGTTTCTAAATTAATGTCTTCTAAATAAGCGACAATAATGGCTGTTAATAGGTTTAGAATATTATATTCACCAACAA
>JASLIE010000065.1 GCA_030152985.1 Bacillaceae bacterium | reverse complement strand
AACTGATTTATCTTCAGGTATTCAATCGAAAATAAATCGGTTTTTTAGTCTTTAAAGAATCGTGTTTTTATTGTTAACTGGATTGGGAAAGAGCTATTTAATCAGTGTCTTAGTTAAACAGCCTTTCATTTTTTGTTATACTAGCTGTGAGGTGATTCTTTTGTATATATTAGAAGTGATTCAAAATGAACGTGTGCACAAGATAGGTCTATTTAAAAATGAAGAAGCTATAATTGAATGGCTAAATCTGATTCCTTTTATTAAACAGACCGATTATGATGGGGAAATTGATTATAGCCTTGATTATGAGTCGATACCTGACTGGTATGAGGTCCGTTATCAAAATTATATTTACCCGTTAACCAAGTATATGTTTGAGCCGGATGGAGAGATTTTCTTTGTTTGGGAAGAGATTCTTGATTTTACTCAGCAAGCGGCTGAAACAACCCTTAAGCCAGGCTATACTCAGGTAGATGCTTTTTTATATCCGACTGATCAAGCAAAAGACTATATAAAAAATCGGAACGCCTTATTTAATGATCTGGTTCAGTATTACGATCAAAGTGAAGTTCTTCGTTTAGGTGTTGGTTCAGAAGATGGTGAATATGTTTTAGTAGACGGAGACTTTTTACTTCATTTGGATGCACCGACAGTCGATGAGTGGGTGAAGGCGGACAATAAAGAGGCTTGGATAAAAAGGCAGAAAGAAGCTTGATGTCAATATATTCCAAGTGCTTGTTTGTTGACTAACTTATTTTAAAGTCGTATTATAAATGTGAATTAATTAAATATTTAAACGTATAATCTTGAGAATAAGGCTTGAGAGTTTCTACAGACCGCCGTAAATGGTTTGACTACGTTTTAGTGATATGGGCTATTTCTAGGTAAATAGCTGTATTTCTATTACGAGATGAAGCACTCCTTAAAGATTTAAGGGGTGCTTTTTATATTTTAATTAATCAGTTTACTAATAGGGGGAAAATCGAGTGAAGAAGTATTTTCAGTTTGAGGAGTTAGGTACGAATTATCGTACTGAATTTATGGCAGGTTTAACAACTTTTTTAGCAATGGCTTATATTTTATTTGTTAACCCTGAGATGTTGAGTTTAGCAGGTGTTGAAGGCTTGCCAGAAGGTGTAGGGATGGATCGAGATGCTGTTTTTACTGCAACAGCAATTGCTGCAGCAGTCGGTTCCCTCTTTATGGGGATTGTTGCTAGATATCCGATTGTTCTTGCACCTGGAATGGGCTTGAATGCTTTCTTTGCTTATACAGTTGTTTTAACTTACGGGATTCCGTGGGAGACGGCACTTGCAGGTGTTTTAGCTTCAGGACTTATTTTTATGGTACTGACATTAACAGGTTTACGTGAAAAGGACATTAATGTAATTCCGCAAGATATTAAGCTTGCTGTCGGTGCGGGGATTGGTTTCTTTATTGCTTTTATTGGTTTTAAAAATGCTGGTATTATTGTAGCTGATGATGCGACAATGGTGACGCTTGGGAATTTAGCAGATCCGATGGTCTTACTTGCTGTGTTTGGTCTTATTATTTCAGTGATTTTTATGGCTAAGGGAATCCGTGGTGGTATTTTCTACGGGATGATTCTCACAGCAATTGTTGGAATGATTTTTGGTCTGGTACCTAAAATAACTGGACTTGGTGATGTTGTTGGTGAGGTACCAAGTTTAGCGCCAACTTTTGGTCAAGCTATTTTAAATTTTGGTAATATTTTCACACTTGAAATGCTCGTTGTTATTTTAACTTTCTTGTTTGTTGATTTCTTTGATACAGCAGGAACGCTTGTTGCAGTTGCTAATCAGGCAGGTTTAATGAAGGATAATAAATTACCACGTGCAGGTCGTGCTTTATTTGCGGATTCAACAGCAACAGTTGTTGGGGCAGTTGTAGGAACATCGACAACAACGGCTTATGTTGAGTCGACAACAGGGGTTGGTGTTGGTGGACGTTCAGGAATGACAGCTGTTTTTGCGGCTTTGTTTTTCCTCCTTGCACTTTTCTTTTCACCTTTACTAAATGTTGTCACTCCTCAGGTGACGGCAGCGGCTTTAATTATTGTTGGTGTACTGATGTCATCTGCTTTAAAGCAGATTGCTTGGGATGAGTTTGAGATTGCTGTACCGGCTTTCTTTACAATTATTTCAATGCCACTGACTTCTAGTATTGCAACGGGAATTGCAATTGGCTTTATTTTCTACCCAATTACGATGCTGATGAAGGGGCGGGCAAAAGAGATTCACCCGATGGTTTATGGGATGTTTTTAATCTTCCTTGCTTACTTTATCTTCCTAACTTAAAGATGAGAAAAGGGACTTTAGCTTAGCTAAGTCCCTTTTTTATTTGCTTTTTATAGAGAGTAAAAGCAATTGCGCCGAGTAAGGCAAGGAAGCTCATAGCGATGTAGAGTGTGCTTCCGCCGAGATTTTCAATCATAAATCCACCAGAAAGAGATCCGATAATTCCTGATAGGCCAAAGAACATGGAATAAAAGATGAGGTGGCCACTTGCATGGAGCTTTTCTGGAATAAGTCGTGTGACAAAATCAAATGATGCCACATAAAAGATACCGAAGCTCAGTCCGTGCAGAAGTTGTAAGACTAAAATAAAGTAAGCTTCTGTCGTGTAGCTCATCAGTAGCCATCTCACTGCATAAATAAGGCTAGCAAGAATTAAATAGTTGAGTGCGTGTTTTTTTATAAACCATTTATAAGCGAAAGCAAAGATAAGTGCCTCAGAAACAAGTGCAATAAACCATGCGATACCAACAAGTGACTCACTGCCACCAATTTCTTGGATGTATAAACCGATGAAGCTATCGTTTGCTCGGTGTGTCACAGTAATAAGAGCAAGTGTTATTAAAAATAAGACAAAGGGCTTATGTTTTAGTAGGGTGATAAAGTCAGAGCTTGTGACAGGATCTTCAGTTACCTTAACATCTTCAATTGTGAAGGCGAGGATCAACAGAATACTTCCAAGAATTAAATAAGGCCAGATCATCATTTGAACGCCAATGTAATCAAGCAGTTGGCCGATTAATAAAGAAGAAAGGCCAAAGCCGATCGATCCCCACATGCGAATTGAACCGAATGAAATATTTTTAAGGTCAGCTTGTCTTTGGGCTAAACTATCACTCAAGGCCCCGACAGGGGATGAAAAAAAGTAAAATAAAGCTCCGAAGATTAAGATGAAAATCAGGGTGTTCATTTGAAAAAATAAAATACTAAAGATGAGCATAAAGATAATTGACATAATTAAAACCCATTTGACGGTTTTATATTTATCGCTTAAGTATCCCCAAAAGGGTTGAGAAATAATTGAAGCGAGCGGACCGATTGCAAGGACCCAACCGATTTCAGTTCCGCTTAAGCCTTTAAAGGCGAGATAAATGGGTAAAAAGCTAATAATAATGGTGTTTGTTGCATGGAAGAAAAAAAGTAAAGACTTTAATTGAATAAGTGGTTTTGTATCTTGCATAAGTCACCTCGGAATAAATATCTAAAAGACTATAAAAAAGTTCACTTTTCAAGTAAACTAGAGTTACATTAACTATACCATAGGAATTGAGAGGGAGCTAAGGATGGAGAAGTATCGTGTACAAGAAATAAGAGCCAGACGTCCGGGTAAGGTAGTTGCGGACGATATCATCTTAGATAGCTCGGCACAATTTTTAAATAAAGATTTAATTGATGAGGCAGTTGTTGTGAAGTCAACTGGCATTGATGGGGATGATTTACAGCCTTATAATGGACCTTATCAGGAAGAGATTGCTTTGTTTGCTTATTCGGCACAGCATTATAGTTTTTGGCAGGAATATCTTGAAACATCGGATGTGCCTGTGGGGATTATAGGTGAAAATATTTTAGTCAGATATATGGATGAGTATTCTGTTTGTATAGGGGATATTTATGAGTTAGGTGGTGCTATTTTACAAGTGAGTCAACCTCATCTCGCTCATTGGGGTGTATCTGTTCGAATGAAGCGTGATGATTTTGCCTTTAAAATGCAGGAAACAGGGCGTGTCGGTTGGTATTTCAGGGTGCTTTTATCAGGGCAGATTCAAGCGGAGGATGAATTTAAGTTAATTGAACGTCCTCATCCTGAGTGGACGATTGCTGCTGCACACGAATTATTACATTTTAAATATGAGCGTTTAAGTCAAGTCTATGAA
>JASLIE010000063.1 GCA_030152985.1 Bacillaceae bacterium | reverse complement strand
TGTAGTTTAGTGGTAAAACTCCAGCCTTCCAAGCTGATGTCGAGGGTTCGACTCCCTTCACCCGCTCTAAACGATGTCTCAGTAGCTCAGCTGGATAGAGCAACGCCCTTCTAAGGCGTAAGTCGGGGGTTCGAATCCCTCCTGGGACGTATTATACTATTTCAAGGTTGGAATAAGATTTATGAAAGACAGTGTGAATGTTGATATATCAACGTTTACGCTGTTTTTTTATTTTTCGAGGTTTGATAGCGTTGGAGTACGTTTTAAAATTTTGGTATACAAAGGGTATACAAAATTTCTCACAAGATAAAATCAAAAAGTTTTTCTTTAATAAAAAGTATGATAACTGGATTTAAAAAAATCGAATAATTTCTTATCAAGAGCAAGTGAGGCACTGGGCAATGAACTTGCAGCGACTAGCTATTCAGTAGTATTGGTGCTAATTCCAGCAAATATATAAAATCTTTGACAGATGAGCCGGTGTGTTTAACCTCTTTCCTTATTTGGAAAGAGGTTTTTTCTATTCATTTGTCTAGTTGGAAGATTCGCTCTTGAGGAGTAGATGATATGAGTATTTATCAAGGAAAGGCAATTATGGGAAGTAGAAGCACTCAAACAAGTTGAGGCTGATGATCTTGTTGTAATTCGTTACCATGGTTCGAGTGGTAAATTTTAACTAAAAAAACGCATTAATTTTTCAAAGGCTTAGACAAAGGATTCAAAAATAAAAGTTTTAGATTTAATTTAAAAATCTAATGATAAATACTTGCATTTATATTCATTAAAGTGTATATTTATTACATGATTTAGGAACGGGAGAGAAAAAGATGACTAAAAAAAATGTAATAATTATAGGTGCAGCAGGTAGAGATTTTCATAATTTTAACACTTATTATAGAGATAATCCGGATTATAATGTGGTTGCTTTCACAGCAGCCCAAATACCAGATATAGATGGGCGAAGATACCCATTTGAATTAGCAGGCTCTCTTTATCCAGATGGTATCCCTATTTATCCTCAGGAAGATTTAGAAAGTTTAATCAAACAATATCATGTAGATGATTGTGTATTTTCATACAGTGATTTGCATTATGAATCAGTTATGGGAATTAGTGCAATTGTTAACTCGGCAGGGGCAAACTTTAAACTTTTAGGAACAAAAGATACAATGATTAAAAGTAAAAAGCCAGTTATTGCAATTACTGCCACACGTACAGGTACTGGAAAAAGCCAAACTTCACGCAAGGTCATTGAAAGCTTATTAGAGTATGGGTTAAAAGTTGTTGCCATCAGACATCCAATGCCTTATGGAGATTTAGTTAAGCAAAAAGTACAACGTTTTGCGACCGTTGAAGATATGAAATTACATGAGTGTACAATTGAAGAAATGGAAGAATATGAACCCCATGTAGAACGTGGTAATATAATTTATGCAGGCGTAGATTATGAAGCAATTTTAAGAGAAGCAGAAAATGATCCAGATGGCTGTGATGTTATTTTATGGGATGGTGGAAACAATGATTTTTCATTTTATGAAACAGATTTAGCCATAACTGTTTTAGACCCACATCGTCCTGGCCACGAATTAAAGTATTATCCAGGTGAGGTTTGTTTAAGAACAGCAGACGTTTCAATCATTAATAAAGTTGATAGTGCGTCTGAAGAAGCGATTAAAATAGTCGAAGACAATATTAAAAAAGCAAATCCGGAAAGTTTAATCATTAAAGCAGAGTCGGCAATTACAGTTGATCATCCTGAACTTATTGAAGGTAAACGTGTTTTAGTTGTTGAAGATGGTCCGACTTTAACGCACGGTGAAATGACACTAGGAGCAGGAATTATTGCTGCAAAAAGACTAGGTGCAAAAGAGCTTGTTGACCCACGTCCATTTGCCGTAGGAAAACTAACAGATACTTTTGAAAAATATACTCATCTTGAAGAGGTACTTCCTGCAATGGGTTATGGTGAGCAACAGCTGAAAGATTTAGAAGCTACAATTAATAAGTCAGATTGTGATGCTGTTATTATTGGTACACCAATGGATTTAACGCGTGTGATTGATATCAAAAAGCCAACGACCCGTGTTTCTTATGAGTTAGATGAGCTTGGTAAGCCTAACTTAGAGTCTGTCTTAGAAGAGTTTGTTCATAAGCATCAACTAAGTAAACAATGATTTTTAGTCGATCTTAATTTATTTAAGGTCGACTTTATTTATGGGGTGAAAAAGATGTATGAGTTAAATAATCCAGAATATTTATTGATTAATCAAAATTATGGTGGACATCAAAAATGGTTGTATGAATATGGTTATTTAAGTCTTGCTCAAGCAAATCATTCATGTGCAATTTCTGCTGCAGCAAATTATATTTATTACTTAAGAGAGCGAGATGGTTTAACTTATCCAAACTACAAGCGAACTGAACTAGGTTTTACTCATCAAATGAATGAACTTTATCAAGTAATGAAACCAAGGTATTGGGGAATACCTACAGCAGAAAGATTTAAAAAAGGTTTTTTAAAGTATACAAACTCATTTAAAATTAAATTACTAGCCAAGATAATAAAAACAGGTACAAAGGATGCTTATTTAGATTTTATCAAAGATCAATTAAAAAAGGATTACCCTGTCTTGATGTTAACTTTATTCAGTAAAAATAAGTCAGTATCCTATCATTGGGTAATGATTACAGCTATTAAAATGAGTAATGAAAAAGTAGAGCTGATTATTTCGAATTGGGGTAAGAAAGAAAGGCTTGATTACAATCTTTGGTTTGAACAAGGATACGGTAAAAGCCTATTAAGTTTTAATCTTAAGCAAGAAGGTTGATAACTTATTCAATTTTGATGTATAATATCTCTATATCGAGATATACGAGGAGGAAGTATTGTGGAAGAATTAACAGGGATTCACCATGTCACAGCGATTACGAGCAGTGCTGAAAAAATTTATGATTTTTTCACTCATGTTCTCGGTTTAAGATTAGTTAAAAAGACGGTTAATCAAGATGATATTCAAACATATCATTTGTTTTTCGCAGATGATAAAGGTTCACCAGGAACCGACATGACTTTTTTTGATTTTCCAAACATTCCAAAAGGAAGTCACGGAACAGATGAAGTATACAAGACAGCTTTTAGGGTGCCGAATGATCAAGCCTTGGATTACTGGATCAAACGTTTTGATAAATATGGAATAGAACATGAGGGAATAGGTCTTTTATTTGATAAAAAGATTATTAATTTTATTGATTTTGATGGTCAAAATTACATGCTGATATCGGATGAAAATAATGAGGGTCTTGAGTCAGGTACCCCATGGAATGATGGGCCAATCCCTTTAGAATATGCGATTACAGGGCTTGGACCAATTCATTTAAGAGTCCTTCAATTAGACTATTTTAAAGCCTTTTTAGAGAAAGTCTTTAACATGAGGGAGCTTAAGAGAGACGGAAATCTTTTATTAATGGAAATGGGAAGCGGCGGAAATGGAGCGTCAGTTATACTTGATCATCAGCCTGAATTAGCACCTGGTAGACAAGGCTATGGGACAGTACACCATGTAGCTTTCAGAGTAGCAGACAGAGAAGTGCTAAACAAATGGTATACTCACTTTAATCAAGTAGGCTTACCAAATTCAGGTCATGTTGATCGTTTCTTTTTTGAATCGCTCTACACCCGTGTTTCGAATGGTATTTTATTTGAGTTAGCAACGGATGGACCAGGTTTTATGGGAGATGAATCATACGAAACACTTGGTGAGAAATTATCCTTACCACCATTCTTAGAAGAAAAACGTGATTATATTGAGTCGGTTGTTCGTCCAATTGACACGGTACGAAGCAATAAAACATTTGAAAAAGAATATCTATAAATAATAGCGTGATCAAGGGAAAGTTAGTCCCTTGTCACGCTATTTATGTGCCACAATAAGTTTTAATTAAATGAAAACGTTGGCTCATAGGAAAGCTATAATTCAATTGTTCTTCTGTATATGCATAAGGATCACTTGAAAGCTCTAATAATTGCTTGACTAAATCAAATTTAATCTCTCCTTGATTTAAAGCTTGGTCTAATAAATAATTTCGTGGAATAAAAGCTGGATTGACAGAACGCATTAATTGTTTGTCAGGCTTTAAGTGTTGAAACTTTTTATACCAATCTTTAAAAGTCTGAGACATTTCCTTTAAATTAGGGCGGTCTAATGAGATGAGTCGAAAGCTTTCAGTGTAATCGAGTTTTTCTGTTTTTAAAATCAATAAAAATTGATTAATTATTTGGTCATTGTTTGAGGTCATGAATCCGAGCTTATTTCTTAATCCATTGACATAATAGTGATTAAAAAGCTCTGTGTAGCTAGCTAGCTCGGTTTCAGCCATTTCAATTGCTTTCTCTTCATCTTGATCAATAAGGGGGATCAGTGTCTCAGCAAAACGTGTTAAATTAAAAAGCCCGATATGGGGTTGTTGATCATAAGCATAACGGCCCTTTAAATCGATGGAACTAAAAACGCTTTTTGGTTCATAATGATCTAAGAAGGCGCAGGGACCATAATCGATTGTTTCTCCACTAATTAACATATTATCTGTATTCATAACCCCGTGAACAAAGCCTACAAGTTGATGTTTAGCTATGAGCTCAGCTTGTTTTTTAATTGTTATTCTAAGCAGTGAGAGATAGGGTAACTTAGCATCAAGTAAATAGGGATACAATTCTTTAAGAGTAAGGTCAGCCAAGGATTTTAAATCTTTAAAACTAGCTTGTTGATTAGCAAATTCAAATGTTCCAACTCGAATGTGACTTTTTGCTAAACGAACAGAAATTGCACCTGGCTCTAAATCTTTACGCATGACTTGTCTGTTAGTTTTAATAACGGCTAAGCTTCTTGTTGTCGGAATCTTAAGTTTATATATCGCCTCACTGATTAAATGCTCTCTTAACATCGCCTTAAGTGTTGCTAGGCCATCTCCGCCTCGAGAATAGGGTGTTTGTCCACTCCCTTTAATTTGAAGATCAAATCCATTTAGTTTACCTAACATAATCGCACGCCCATCACCTAGCATGGTTTGATGACCAAATTGATGGCCCATATAACTCTGTGCGAAGGGAATAAGATCTGATGTATCCTGCCCAGAAATCGTTTTTAAAAAGCTTTCGGTTAGTTTGTCTAATTTGAGCAGACGAGCAAGGTCTTGATTATATAAAACTAACTCAGGCTTTTTAACTGCTGTTGGTTGTGTAAGTCTATAAAAAATATTTGGTAATTCTAAATACGGATGTTGTTTAATCAATCGATTCACTCCCTCATGAAGCTTTAAAAACCTTTGTGAAATAAGCCATCTAGGTAATCTTTAAAGGCTTGATTCACTTCTTCTTCTGTATTCATAACAAAGGGACCACGAGCTGCGATTGGTTCATTAATAGGTCTACCAGAGTAAAAAACAACTTTTAAGTCTTCAGTTGCACGTAAAAGAAGCTTATCTCCACCTTGATCAAAGTGAACAACTTGATTTTGAGTGGCAGAAATTTCATTGTCTCCAAAAACACCACTTCCCTCTAAGACGAACAAAAAGGCAGTACTTTCAGCGTCGACATTAAGTGTATGTGAATAGTTTGCTTTTAACTCAATTTCATACATATTAATTGGAACGACATTTTTTGTAGCTGCACGTAATTCATCTAATTGCCCTGAAAATACAGTTATATTTACATGTCCAAGTTCTAATTTAGGCATCTCAGTCTTTCTAAGAGTTTGATAATTTGAAGGCATCATTTTTTTATTTTTAGGAAGGTTTACCCAAAGTTGTAAGACGCGTGAGCGTTCTCCTTTGCTTGGTTCTTCACTGTGCAAAACACCTTGTCCAGCTGTCATCCATTGCACGTCGCCTTCAGATATTTTTCCATCACCGTGTGTAGTATCATGATGAAAAACGTCACCTTCAATAACGTAAGTCACTGTTTCTATTCCACGATGTGGATGCAAGCCAAAGGTATTCTCTGGAAATAAATCATCCGCCATAAATAAAAAGGGGTCATTAATTTCCATTTCATCCGGAAGTAAAACCATACCTACTGTGTGCTCACCGGTTGTTTCGTATGTTAATGTTCTTATTTTATTCACTTTCATTTAAATCCCTCCAATTAAATTCATGATATCACGAATTCGAGATATTATAAATAAATATGTTCATAAAAAAACTCCCCGATTTTGGGGAGTAATTATTTAGTGAGAAGCATCTTGTACCGAAATACCGGTATGAGCCTTGACTCTGATTTCATTGTAAATTCGATTATTTTCAACTTGATCATGTTTTTTAGCCGTTAAAACAGAACCTAAGTAACCAGCTAAAAATCCTAAAGGAATCGTAATAATGGCAGGAACTGCTAGGTTGACTAGTGGTTCACCGACAAATATTGCTTGTCCTTCGATTGGACTCCAAAAATTTGGTCCCATAGCCCCTAAAATAAGTGAAGCGATAACCCCTGTTAAAATTGCAGTTACAGCACCAGTTGAGTTAAATCCTCTCCAGTAAATTGTATATAAAATAACAGGTAAGTTTGCAGCAGCTCCAATACTAAAGGCAAAAGATACTAAAAATGAAACGTTTAGACTTTGAGCAAAGAGTGCTAAGAAAATTGAGATAACTGCAATTGAGATCGATCCAATACGTGCGGCAAGCACTTGTTGTTTTTGAGTTAACTTTCCATCTTTAATGATTTCACCATAAATATCATGTGAGATAGCAGAAGCGCCTGTTAAAACAAGTCCCGATACAACCGCTAAAATGGTTGCAAAAGCAACAGCAGAAATAAATGACATGAGAACATCTCCACCAAGATATTCTGCAAGTAAAGGAGCAGCTGTGTTTCCAGCAGCACTTTCTGCCATAATCTTATCAGCACCAACAAAATGAAGAGCTCCAAGTCCTAAGAAAATAGTTAATGAAAAGAAAATAGCAGTGATCCATGTTGTCCAAGAAATTGATGCACGA
>JASLIE010000042.1 GCA_030152985.1 Bacillaceae bacterium | reverse complement strand
GAAGCGAAATTGATAAAGGCGTGCATAGTTTTCAAACAAGCGATAAGATCCTCCATATAAATCACGTGAAACAATAAAATGGCTCCCCGTTTTAAACTTACTAAACACAAGGTCAAGTGCTGCCATCCCCGAACTACAAGCAAAACTTGCATAAGCTCCTTCTAGCTTGGCTAATGCGATTTCAACTTGTTTACGTGTTGGGTTGCCTGTCCGGATATAGTCAAATCCCTCTTGATTAATTCGCTCATGCTTATAGGCAGTACTTAAATAGAGTGGTGTTGAAACTGCTCGGTGGATTTCCTTCTTTTCATTTCCAAATTGAACAAGTTCTGTTTCGAGTGAATACATGCCCTCTCCTCCTCAACTCTTTTAAAAATAAAAAGAGGCATTCAAAAGTAACTTCCTTTTGAATGCCTCTAGTTGTCTAGTCAGCAATTAACTATTTTTTTCTAATTTAAAACGTTCTTTTTCCCTTGTCTCAATCTCAGTAATTTGTCCATGATGGATAGTGAGTTGAATCGATCCATAATTAATTGTAGCAAGCTTTTCTTTTAAAGCCTCAAGCTGCTTGACAGATAAGTTACTCATTCGATCTCCTCCTTTACTTGATTGAAGTTTGATTTAACTCCAAAATTTGAATCGGCGATTGAACAAGCCCCTCGACATCCTCACTGACACCGAGTAAATATTCCTGATGGTGAATCGGTATAATCGGTGCAAGTTCTAAGATTCGCTCTTGGGCTTCTTTATAATAAGCAAGACGCTCCTTCTCATTCGTTGTCTGTCTTGCACTTTGCAAGGCCTGATCTATTTTTTCGTCATTTGTAAATGTCTGATTACCAGCTGCTCCTAAGTTATCTGAATGAAAGAGTGGGTAAAGCCCATTATCTGCATCCCCCGTCACCGTCGTCCAACCAAAAACAGCGAGTTCATGTTCACCATTTGCCGTTAAATCAAGCATTGAACCCCATTCGGTCACTTCTACATTTAACTTAATTCCAAGCTCACTCAACTGAGCTTGAACATTCGTTGCAAGATCAATCCGGTCTCGGCTATCATTTGTCCAAATTGTCGCTTCAAATCCGTCCTCATACCCCGCTTCTTTAAGCAGGTCTTTTGCTTTTTCAAGATTATATTTTTCGACCTTGACAGACTGATCGTAACCGAAGACAGGTGGTGCGAGTGGGCCCTCAGCAATCAATCCAATTCCGTCATAAACACCACTTAAAATTTGCTCCTTATCAATAGCTAGTGTAATTGCTTGTCTAACTTTTGGATCATTAAAGGGAGCTTTTTCTGTATTAAATCCTAAATAAGTCAAACTTGAGCTTGCTTGTTTTTGTATCTTTAAATCAGGATTTCCCTCTACTTGTTCAATATCCGACGGACTCAGTGGGTTTGAAATATGCGTATCACCAGTTTCAAGTTCTGCTAAACGTGTTAAATCTTCTGCTACAACTTTGAAGGTTACTGAATCTAAATTAATTTCTTCTCCCCAGTAATCCTCATTTTTGGTCAACTTAATATATTCGCCATTTTCCCATTCGGAAAACTCAAAAGGTCCAGTACCAATAGGATGTTCATTAATGACTGTTCCTGGTTCTTTTCCTTCTTTGATAGCTGCGTAATCTGCTTCAATTTGTTCTTTTGAAATCATGACGCCACCCGGATGTGATAAGTGTGCCGGTAGCGGAGCAAAGGGGTAAGCTGTATGGAATCTTACCGTCGACTCATCAACTACTTCAACTTCTTCAACCATGTTATAAAGCATAGCGCGTGGTGAACCAATATCCGGATCAATTGTACGCTCAATATTTGCTTTAACAACTTCTGCATTAAAGTCTGAACCATCATGGAATTTTACACCTTCAACAAGTTTAAACTCCCAAATTTTATCTTCAACTTGTTGCCATTCAGTTGCTAAATGCGGTTGTAACTTAGATTCGCCGTCAAGCAAGATTAGCTTTTCAAAAACATTAACTTGAACATCGCTTGAAACCGTGTCGTTTGAAGCTGCTGGGTCTAGCGTGACAACATCTGAAACTTTAGCAATAATTAAATCTTTGTTTTCACTTGATTCTTTCGTTTCACTCTTTTCTTCTGCGCATGCAGCTAAAACAAATGTAAGGATAAGTGCAGTGATTAATAGTGTGATTTTTTTCTTCATCTTTTTTCTCTCCTTTAAAATAAAAAAACTCTTTCTTCTCCACGATGGAAAAGAAAGAGCTGTTAGGCAATTTTTCTTTTCTCATCTGTCAAACACTCGCGTTTGCTGGAATTGGCACAGTACATAAATGTCTGTTGCCGAAGCTTCAAAGGGCCAGTCCCTCCACTTCTCTTGATAAGAAATTTCTAAGTATTAAGTTGTGTAACCAATGTACAATGAATCTTTTGAATTGTCAAACAATATCTTATAAATACTTTTTACGTAAGGCTGCAGGTGATTTTGGATGAATATATCCAGGACCGATTTCATAAACTGTTTTTGCTCCTTGATGCCCCTCTTTATTTAAACGATATGCTGCCCGGGCATAAGCTACAAGCACACTGGCGGTAAACTCAGGATTACTCTCAAGCTTTAAACTGTACTCAATTACTTGATTATGCGCCTGACTTTTACCTGTCTTTCCACTATGAATGACAAAACCACCGTGTGGCATTAAACTATGATTCTTTTCAAGCTCTTCTTCTGTAATAAAATGAACCTCTGTCTCATAATCAGCAAAGTAGTTAGGCATCGTTTTAATCGCATCTTCTACTTTTTCTTTACTCGCCCCTTCTTCTAAAACAACAAAACATTCACGCTTATGCTTTTCATGTGCTGCTAGGTCTGGATTTTCACCTGCTCTAACGCGGTCCATTGTTTCTTCTGATGGATGCGTATACTGTACACCATTTTTCACACCTTCAACACGTCTGACAGCATCGGAATGCCCTTGGCTTAATCCCTTGCCCCAAAAAGTATGTGTCGCGCCTGTCGGAAGCACTGCTTCTGCCATGACACG
>JASLIE010000018.1 GCA_030152985.1 Bacillaceae bacterium | reverse complement strand
CGTGCAAGTTTTGTTCATCGGAGAAAAACAATTTTAAATAATTTAAGTAGTCATTTTAAAAAAGTCTATGAAAAAGAGTGTGTAAAATCAATTTTACTTAAGGCGGAAATTGATCCGGGTCGTCGTGGTGAATCTTTAGATTTAGTTGAATTTGCAAGACTCTCAGATTGTTTTAATCAATCTAAAAAAGAAATTTAAAAGTGTAAATTTACAGATAGTTTACAAGAGTTGACTCTCTTCTTTTAGCTTGCTATAATGATGGATTATTTGACGAATAACTACCTTTGTGATATACTTACTACATAGTGAGGTGGATTTCTAGTGAAAACTTTAATGGAAATTAAACAAGGGCTAGAAGATCGTATTGGAAAACGTATCAAGCTAACTGCTAATGGTGGACGTCGGAAAACGGTTGTCCGTTCTGGTGTACTTGCAGAAACATATCCATCTGTTTTCGTTGTAGATTTAGACCAAGATGAAAATGCGTTTGAACGTGTTTCATACAGTTATGCTGATGTGTTAACAGAGGCAGTGGAAATTAATTTTTTAGATGAAAAGAGTAAAGTTGCAGCAGAGTAATGGGCTCTTTGTTTGTATATAAGAAAAGTCATTCGAAAATCATACTTCGGATGACTTTTTTTATCTTTAGATAAAAGAATTTTTAGGATGAATCTGTTATGATAGAGATATAAATGAGGAGGCTAGAATGTGGATAGACAAACAGTGATAAATGAGCGCTTTGAAGCGTTTAAACGTGGCACAAAACGGATTAGTGGTGGTTTTGTTGCACTTGTTTTAGCAGTTATTTTACTTATTTTTGGCTACCAAATATTAAGGGAATATGTTTGGATGGGTTCAGTTGGCTTTGAATCTGTTTATACAAAGATCTTATTAAGCAAGGTGAGTCTAGGTGTAGTTGGTTTTATACTTTTCTTTGTTTTTATGTATGTGACACTTGCCTGGATTAGGCGTTCTTATATGAAGCACTTTCATTCAAATCAACTTCCAAACTTTATTAAAAGTAATAAGGTAATGAGACTTGCAATCGGTATTATTTCAGTGATTGTAGGGTTAATTGGAAGTAGTATTGTTCAAGGAATTGGTTGGGAACCTGCTTTAAAGTTTATAAATAGTACATCCTTTGATAAAGTAGATCCGTTTTTTAACAAAGATGTTTCTTTTTATATTTTTGAACTCCCTTTTATTCAGTTTATTGTTTATACACTATTGAACTTAACGATTTTTCTTTTAATTATTCAACTTGTTGCCTATTCTGTTTTCCATATGTACCGAATGAATCGTTCAGCACAAATCCATCTAGGAACAACATTTGCAGCAACAGGTATTTTGCTTGCACTTGTTCACTATCTCGGACGCTATGACTTACTTTTGACCGATCATGTGAACTTATTTCAAAAAAGTGTCGTTCATGGTTTAAGTTATACAGATAAGCTTGTAAATGTACCAAAGGCTTATATCTTGGCAGGAGCAGCGATTATTGCGGCTGTGTGGTTATTTAGTCTTTTAATGCGAGGACGTGTTGCGCAGACTATTAAACCGGTTGCACTCTATCTTGGTTTGTTTTTGCTTAGTGTCCTTGCCTCGATAGCTGTACAGAGCTTTGTTGTATCACCAAACGAATTTGCTAAAGAGGAAGAGTTTCTCCAGCATAATTTAGACTTTACACGGGCTGCTTATGACTTAGATTCGATTGTTGAAAAAGAAAATCCAGGCAATGCAACCCTTGATGAAGCAATGATTGAAAGAAATGAATAAACTTTAAATAACGTGCGTTTAAATGACTCACGTCCACTTCTTGATATTTATAATCAATTACAAACCTTTAGAACCTACTATAAATTCAACGATATGGATATTGATCGTTATGAGATTGATGGTAACTATGAACAAGTCTTTATCGGGGCTCGTGAATTAAGTACAGAAGATCTACCAGATCAAGCACAAACCTGGGTCAATAAAAAGTTACGTTACACACACGGATATGGCGTTGCGATGAGTCATGTGAATAAGGTAACCAAACAAGGCCAGCCTGAATATTTAATGAAAAACGTCCCGTCAGAAGGGGTCTTAGATATTAAGCGTCCGCAGATTTACTTTGGAGAAGAACCTTATCCTAATGTTATTGTTAATTCTAAAGTTGATGAATTTGACTACCCAACAGGTGAAGAAAATGAAACAAACCGTTATGAAGCAAAAGATGCAGGTATTCCATTAACTGGTTATAAAAAATGGTTGTTTGCTTTAAGTGAAGGTTCCTTTAGAATGCTTGTTTCGGATCAATTAACAAAAGAAAGTCAGCTTCTAGATACACGTAACATTAAAGATCGAATCAATCGGATTGCTCCTTTCTTTGATTATGATACAGATCCATATATTGTCATCAGAGATGACGGAAGTCTTGTATGGTTAATTGATGCCTATGTAAAAGCAGAAAGATATCCTTATTCAGAAGCACATCAAGGACGCGAAAACTATTTAAGGAACTCGGTAAAAGTCGCAGTTGACGCCTATACAGGTAAGGTTGATTTTTATGTTTCAGATCCAGAAGATCCTTTACTTAAAACCTATGATAAGATGTTGCCCGGCTTATTAACACATGATGTACCAGAAGACATCAAGTCACACTTTAGATATCCAGAAGTTTTGTTTAAGGTTCAGGCTAAAATGTATGGGACCTACCATATGTCAAACTTAGAAGTTTTCTATAATAGGGAAGATTACTGGCAGTTCCCGACAGAAAAGTACTTTAATAAAGATATTGAAATGAATCCTTACTATGTTACGATGAAACTTGATGAGAGCGAATCAGAAGAATTTGTTTTGATGATGCCTTATACACCGAAAAAACGTCAGAATATGATATCTTGGATGGGCGTCAGAAATGATGGAGATAATTACGGTGAGATGTTTGTTTATAAGTTCCCTAAACAGAAAAACGTTTATGGTCCTCAACAAATAGAAAACCGAATTAACCAAGATAGCGTCATTTCACAACAGTTAAATCTATGGTCACAAGGTGGTTCAGAAGTGATTCGTGGAAACTTGTTAGTTATTCCAATTGAAGACACTGTACTCTATGTTGAACCGGTTTATATTGAGTCTTCAAATGAATCTTCTCTACCGGAAGTTAAGCAGGTTGTGATGGCTTATGAAGACCATATAGTCATGGAAGAGACCTTTGATAAATCGCTTGAGAAGATGCTTGAGTTAATCAATGGAAAAGAAAAGCCAAAAGATGAAAAAGCATCAAATGAAACAGACGGAAAGACAGAAGATAAAGAAGTAGAAAGCCCAATTTTAAATGCAGAAGAAGCCCTAACAGATCTTGCAAAAGTATTTGAAGAATATCGTCAAGCAACATTAGATGGTGATTGGGTGAAAGCAGGCGAAAAAATGGCAGAAATTGAAGCTCTTTTAGAAGAAAGTAAATAGATTCTCCCCCCTTAACATTTAGTTAAGGGGGGTTTTTCTTAAAATGTCTTAATTTGTTTGAAAATATAATTTAAAAGTTAGGTAAATGTGGTAAAATAAAGAGGATGTTTCTATCTGACTTTTTTTAAATAAGTCTGGAAAAGAGTGAGAAAAAGAAGAGATTATTAGTTGATTTCTATTGAAATTTATAGGTATTTACGTTATTATCTTATAATGGATATTACGGAAATGGAGGAAACTTTATTATGAAGCGTTATGCTGTCATACTAGCAGCTGGTCAAGGCACCCGTATGAAGTCGAAGTTGTATAAAGTACTTCATCCAATTTTAGGGCGTCCAATGATTCAGTATGTGATTGAGGCACTCCAACCAACAAATTTAGATGAGCTTGTGACGGTTGTTGGTCATGGTGCAGAAAAGGTAAGTAAGGAAGTTGGCGACCAAAGTAAATTTGTCATTCAAGCAGAACAACTCGGAACAGCACACGCAGTGATGCAAGCAGACGAGTTATTAAAGGGAAAAAAGGGAACGACAATTGTTGTTTGTGGCGACACACCACTGATTCGACAAGAAACATATCAAGCACTTTTTGACTACCATGAATCAACACAATCAAAAGCGACTGTACTGACGACGGATGTCACTGACCCGACAGGATATGGGCGTGTCATTCGTGATGAGGCAGGCGATGTCAGTCGTATTGTTGAACACAAAGATGCAAACGAAGAAGAACTTTTAGTAAATGAAATTAATACAGGTACATATTGTTTTGATAATGAAGCACTCTTTAAAGCGCTAGAGAATGTAGATAATGATAACGCGCAAGGGGAGTACTATTTACCAGATGTCGTTGAAATTTTAAAAAATGAAGCAGAAAAAATAAGTGCTTATAAAATGGCAGATGCAGAAGAGTCACTCGGTATAAATGACCGTGTCGCACTTGCAGAAGCTGAAAGCATTATGAAACGTAGAATAAATAAAGCACACTTACGTAACGGTGTGACAATAACAGATATAGAAAATACTTATATTGGTCCGGATGTAAAGATTGATTCAGATGTTACGATTTACCCAGGGACAATGCTTCTAGGACAAACAGAAATTAAAGCAGATGCAATCATTGGTCCAAACTCAGAAATTACAAACGCTTATGTTGGTGAAGCAACAAAGGTTCGTCAAAGTGTCATTACTGACAGTTCAGTCGGATCTCGTGTTGAGGTTGGTCCTTTTGCACAAATCCGTCCGGAATCAAGGATCGGTAATGATGTTAAAGTAGGTAACTTTGTTGAAATTAAGAAGTCAACTTTAGGTGCTGATACAAAAGTATCTCACTTATCCTATTTAGGAGATGCGACCTTAGGTGATAATGTAAACGTCGGTTGTGGTTCAATCACAGTGAATTACGACGGGGTAAGGAAGCATGAAACAATCATTGAGTCTGATTCATTCATTGGTTGTAACTCTAACTTAGTTGCTCCGGTCAAAGTCGGTAAGGGGGCCTTCGTTGCAGCTGGATCAACGATTAATCAAGATGTTCCAGGGGATGCGCTCGCCATTGCTCGGGGTAAACAAGTAAATAAAGAAGGTTATGTAAAAAAACTTATAAATAAAAAATAATTTTATTGGAGGACTTACCTATGTCATCTGACTGCAAGACTGAATCTGGTCGACCTTTACAACT
>JASLIE010000007.1 GCA_030152985.1 Bacillaceae bacterium | reverse complement strand
TGATTGACTTTTTATTATATATCAGAACAACTTTGTCACCGACCTTATAACGCATGACCCTAACAATATGATGATATTCATCACTTAAGGTAAGTTCGTTTTGACAATCTTTTAAGTTTTTATCTTCTATAAAATATCTTTGCATAATAGGTACACACCTTATTGTTTCTCAGCAATAATCATGACCCACTCTTTATCATATTGAATTTCTAACACTTCGAAGTCATTATTGATTAATGCTGTTTCTACTATTTTAGCATTCTTTTTTATAATACCTGATAAAATAATTTTTCCTTTTGTTTTAAGTAAGGTCGCCGCATCTGGAAGCATTTTAACAATAATTTCAGCTAAAATGTTTGCAACAATAACATCTGCCTTAATCTCTACACCTTCTAAAAGGTTGTTTTGTTTAGCCTTAATAACATTTTCTTGACCATTTAAACTTGCATTTAATTCCGTACTATTTACAGCTACTTCATCTAAATCATAGGCCCATACTTCTTTGGCACCTAGAAGCGCTGAAGCAATACTTAAAACACCTGAACCACACCCGACATCCAGTACTTTATCACCGTTTTTAACAACTTTCTCTAGTGCCTTGACGCTTAGCTGAGTTGTCGGATGTGTACCAGTCCCAAATGCCATACCAGGGTCAAGCTTAAGTATAATAGCTTCATCATCTGCTTCATAGCTTTGATCCCACTCTGGTACAACGACAATTTTATCTGAGATAGGCGTTGGTTTATAATATTGCTTCCATGAATGTGCCCAATCTTCTTCCCTAAACTCACGTGTTTTAAAATTGGCCTTTCCTATATTAAGACCAAATTCATCTAGCGCTAAGACAGCCTGTTTAATTTCTGTAAAAAGCTCATTAAAGTTGGAGTTATTAGGAAAGTAACCCTTAATATAAATACCTTCTTCCGGATACTTATCTGTATTTAAATCATATATTTCACCAAAATATTTTGGTTTATCCTTTTTTAGTTCGAGAGGATCTTCAATGATGACACCATTTGCTCCCTTTTCATTTAATAAATTAGAGATGGCTTCAAGTGCCTCATTTTCTGTATGAATTAATATCTCTTTCCATTCCATTGTTAAGGGCTCCTTCATTAATCGCCTTTAAAAGCACGTTTAAATTTATCAAAAAATGAATCTTCACTGTCTGTTAATTGTTCATCTGAACTTAATTCATGAAACTCTTTTAACAACTCTTTTTGTCTACTTGTTAACTTCTTAGGAGTGACAACTCTCACTTGAATATGTTGATCCCCTTGGCCATAGCCACGTACGTTTGGTACACCTTTTCCTTTTAATCTAAAAGTTTTACCTGTTTGTGTTCCGGCTGGGATTTTCAACTTAATATTTCCATGAACAGTAGGTGCTTCAATTTCATCACCTAAAGCTGCCTGAGTGAAGGTGATTGGTAATTCTAAATAAATATTATCTCCGTCACGAACAAAGACATCATGCTCTCTAATTTGAACAACTACAAACAAGTCCCCAGCTGGTCCACCGTTAACGCCTGCTTCACCTTTATTTGGAATCCGGATTTGTTGACCTTCATCTATCCCTGCTGGAATTGACACTTTAATTTTCACTTCTTTTTTCACGCGACCTGTTCCAGAACATGTAGTACACGGATCTTTAATTGTTTGACCTCTTCCGCCACAGTAATTACATGTACGACGATTAACAACACGACCAAAAGGTGTATCTTGTTCAACATTTAACTGACCTGAACCATGGCAGTGGCTACATCTTTCCGGTTTTGTTCCTTTTTTTGCACCTGTTCCACTACAAGTTGAACAATTTTCCTCTTGTGGTACTGTAATCTCTGTTTCTTTACCAAAAATTGCTTCTTCAAAAGTCAAAGTCATTGTATATTGTAAATCGCTTCCTTGACGTGGTGCATTAGGATCTTGTCTTTGACCGCCACCAAAGAACATGTCAAAAATATCACCAAATCCACCTGAGAAATCTGCCCCGCCACCAAAGCCTTGGCTTTGAGCACCTGCATGACCAAATTGATCATAACGTGCACGTTTTTGATCATCTTTTAATACTTCATAAGCTTCTTTTACTTCTTTAAATTTATCTTCTGCATCGTCCGCTTTATTGACATCAGGATGATATTCACGAGCAAGCTTTCTATATGCTTTTCTTATATCTTGTTTAGATGCACCTTTTTCTACTCCGAGCACATCATAGTAATCTCTTTTACTCAAAATACATTCACTCCTCTTGAACACTTTATCTATTGCTTAGCTTACCATTTTTTCGAGCTTAACTAAACAAGTTGCTTTGTTTTATCTTAAAAAAAGTCAAAGTCATGTAAACACGTGACTTTGACTTTTAATGTGAAATTATTCTTTTTTATCTTCTGAGTCATCTTCGTCGACTTCTTCAAAGTCAGCGTCGACAACATCTTCAGCGCCTTTAGCCTCTTCACCTTCAGCTGCTTGTTGTTCTTGTGCCATTTGCTCATATAACTTAACAGAGAGCTGCTGGACTTGTGTTTCTAACTCTTCTTTCTTTGTTTTTATTTCTTCGATATCTTCGCCTTCAAGTGCTTTTTGTAAAGCTTCTTTTGCACTTTCAGCCGCTTGTTTTTCTTCTTCAGACACCTTGTCTTCTAAATCTTTAATTGTTTTATCTGTTGTGAAGATGAGTTGATCTGCTTCGTTTCTTAAATCAATCTCTACACGACGCTTCTTATCTTCTTCAGCATTTGCTTCAGCATCTTTTACCATTTGATCAATTTCTTCATCTGTTAAACCTGATGATGATTGAATTGTAATTGATTGCTCTTTATTTGTACCTAAATCTTTAGCACTTACGTTAACAATTCCGTTTGCATCAATATCAAACTTAACTTCAATTTGTGGTACACCTCTTGGTGCTGGTGGAATATCTGTTAACTGGAAACGTCCTAGTGTCTTGTTATCTGCTGCCATTTCTCTTTCACCTTGTAGGACGTGAATATCTACAGCTGTTTGATTATCTGCCGCTGTTGAGAAAATTTGTGACTCACTCGTAGGGATCGTTGTATTTCTTTCAATCAGACGTGTTGTCACTGAACCCATTGTTTCGATTCCTAATGATAAAGGTGTGACATCAAGTAAAACGACATCTTTTACGTCACCCTGTAAAACTCCACCTTGAATCGCTGCACCTAAAGCAACAACTTCATCTGGGTTCACCCCACGTGATGGCTCTTTTCCAGTTTCTTTTTGAATCGCTTCTTGAACAGCCGGAATACGTGTTGATCCACCGACTAAAATAACCTTATCTAAATCACTTGCCTGCATATCAGCATCTTTTAAAGCTTTACGTACAGGCACCATTGTTCTTTCAACTAATTCATTTGTTAACTCATCAAATTTAGCACGTGTCAAGCTCATTTCTAAATGAAGTGGGCCTGCATCTCCTGCTGTGATAAATGGTAGTGAGATTTGTGTTTGTGAAACACCTGATAATTCTTTTTTAGCTTTTTCTGCCGCATCTTTAAGACGCTGTGTTGCCATTTTATCTTGTGATAAATCAATTCCATTTTCTTTTTTA
>JASLIE010000241.1 GCA_030152985.1 Bacillaceae bacterium | reverse complement strand
GAGCATTGGCTTCCGGTGCCAAGGGTCGGGGGTTCGAATCCTCTCGGGCGTGTATAGATAGATAAGGAGCAGATCAAATGAGTGAGTCTGTTGTAGGGTTAATTGTTATCATCTTACTTATTGGAATTGGAATGATTAGCTTTTCTACAGTTGGTTTTTCTTTGAGAGCTTATCAAAATAAAGCAGTTTGGGCAGGTTTCTCAAAATACTTACTTATTACCGGAGTTGTTGTTACATTATCTTGTATAATTCTTTTAATGATTTAAAAAAGTAGAACTCAAATGTATTTGAGTTCTACTTTATTTTTATTGTTCGTGTAACGGGCTTTAAAATAAGTGTACCCGCTTCAGCATAGGCAGAGACTTCATATTCACCAGAGTCTGTAAAAGAGTAGTCAATGAGATGAGTGCTGTCTTCATCTTTTGCAATCAGCCACTCAATATCTTGACTAGATAAATTTTTAATTTCATAACGAACAGAAGCTCCTTTAACTGGACTACCTGTTTTATCCTTTACTTTACTCAAAATTCTTTGTTCTGTATTTTTCTCAGCCTGGGTAGGCAATTCTAGATCGACAATAATGTTTTTTTCCTCGATATTTGTTTCTTCTGTTTTATTTTCTGCTGCACCGACTTTAATCGATCTTTTAGGCATTGTATGGATATCCCTTGCTGTGGTATGTGCATAGATCCAATATTCGCCTTCTTCCTCAAATTCTACCTCAATTGTATAAGTCCCATCTTGATTATTAATTGCATCGACTGTTTTACTATGTTCCTGATCGTCTTCTAACCAGTATTCAAAGTTCATTTCTTGTGCATCAAGCACAGGTTCACCATCATAAGTAACAACCGCTTCAAGCAGGACAGTTTCACCAACATCCGCAATTGGTTGAGGTTCAAAATCAACTTCAGGCATAATTAAGCCGTCTAATCCGTCGTCATCACATGCAGTTAAAATAAATAGAAAGCTTATTATAACTAAGAATCTCTTATATGACATTTTAACTAACCCTCCACTTATTGAAGTGTTTTTAAATCTGCGATGATTTCATCTTTTGTTGTTGCTTTTAAACCATCATAATTTTTAATGACTTCGCCTTTAGGATTAACTAAGTAAAAACGTGTTCCGTGTGTGACTTGGTCGTCACCTGGCATGGGCTCTTGTAACATTGAGCGGAAAGTTTTAATTGAGAGTTCTTTCATTTCATCAAAGTCATATCCTGTTAAAAATGACCAGTTTTCTAAGTCTGCTTCATATTCTTCAGCATAATCACGTAAGACTTCTGGAGTATCGTTATCTGGATCAACTGAAAATGAGATAAGTTTAATGTGATTAAGACCTTCTTTAATCATGTCATCTTGGAGTGCTTTCATATTACTCGTCATTGGCAAACAAACGGTTGTACAGTTTGTAAATACCATATCAGTAATCCAGTAATCGCCCTTTAAATCATCTAAAGAAACGGTTTCTTCATCTTGATTTATAAAGCTAAAATCAGCGACTTTTTCATCCATATTTGTTTCGATTTGATCTTCATTTTGCATTTTTTTAATAATTTCTGAATTAGCTTCATCATCTCCACATGCTGTGACAACAAGTATGAGAAGAAGAAATGGTATGATTAGTTTAAGTTTTCTTATCAAAATAATTCATCCTTTCATTATTAATCTTTGTGGCACGTGTGATTAGTCAGGTGCATTTTTTTATGAATTAAGTCGATTGCCTCATCAAATGAAGCGACAATTCCCCCAAATCCTTTAACAAAATTGTTTGCATGCTCACGTGATTCAAAAGTTAAAACTTGTGGTTGACAGCACCCCATATTAATAGATGTGTCTAGAACAAACCAGGCAAGCTTAGCGCTAAGTGTTGTTTGTCTAAAGAAGTCTTGGCAAATTGATTGAACACCTTCCTCATCAGCTAATTGTTTAACTCGCATTAAACCACAATGACCACAACAAGCCATTTCAATCTCATTATTTTGACGAATAATCCGATAACCTAACTTAGGGTGAATCGATCGGTGACACATAACACATGAGTCTTTACTAATCTTTTCACCATCAGGTGTCACAAGACTTACTCCGCCAAAAGTCTTAATTAAGAAGCCTTCGTCAACTAATGGTTTTAAATCACGATGAATAGTCATTTCTGAAACATTTAACTCATCACTTAATTCTGAGATTTTTACATTCTCTCGTTCCGAGACAATTTGTTTAATTCGATTGAGTCTTTCAATTGGTAACATATATAAACCTCCTAATTGAGAATTAAATAAACAAGAACAACTCACCACATATTATAACATAAAATTAATAATAATCACTCTGGACTATCAAAGTCAGAAAGTCTACAGTGATAAAACTATACAAGAAATAGGTAAAACAGTATTATTTTTTGTTTTTTTTAAAAAAAGAATGGACATCTATAGAGATTATCGCTACTATATGATAAGGGAATACTAAATTAGAAAAAGATAAAGAAAAAGGAAGAGGAATTTATGCTAAAAGCGATTATGTTTGATTTAGATGATACTTTACTATGGGATGAATTGAGTATAGAAAAAGCTTTTGAGGCCACAACTGCCTATGCAACTGAAAAATATGATATAGAGCCTAAAAAACTTGAACGTGCAGTAAGAACAGTCGCGGAATCTATTTATCCGACTTATGATACATACGATTTTGTAAGTAATATTGGAATTGGAACATTCGAATCATTTTGGGGCGAGTTTAAAGATGAAGGAAAAGAATTTGAGGCCTTGAGAGATATTCAAGCTGATTATCGCTTTAACGCATGGAATAAAGGGTTAGAAGCACTTGAGATTTATGATGAAGCATTTGCACAGGAACTTGCAGAGCGTTTTCCGATTGAAAGAATGAAACATATTTATTTATATGATGAAACGATTGAAGTGTTAGAAAGCTTAAAGGGAAAATTTAAATTACTCATGTTAACAAATGGATCGCCTGATTTACAACATACTAAATTAAGCTTATCACCAGAGCTAGCACCTTACTTTGATTACATTGTCATCTCAGGTGAGTTTGGAGAAGGTAAACCTGAACCAGCTATTTTTGAGCATTCAGTTAAGTTGCTTGGGGTAGAAAAACATGAAACAATTATGGTGGGTAACAATCCCTATTCAGATATACTCGGTGCAACACGAAGTGGGATTGATTCGATTTGGATTAATCACCATAATGAAAAAATTGAGGATGTTACACCAACCTATGAAGTCAAACGCTTAAAAGAAATTATGCCAATTATTGAATCAAGATCATAAAAGCACACAGAGGTGTGCTTTTTGTTTATTTAATCAGGAGTGATGAGATGGGATGGTTATATGTGTTCTTTGCAGCAATAATCGAAGTTGTTTGGGT
>JASLIE010000232.1 GCA_030152985.1 Bacillaceae bacterium | reverse complement strand
AAGAAATCTTAAAGGATAGTGAGGGTATTGGTACTGAAGCTACAAGAGGTGCTGTTATTGAAACGCTTAAAAACCAAAAATATATTGATGTGAAAAAGAATACCATTCATGTGACTAAAAAAGGTCAAATTTTATGTGAAGCTGTTGAAGGAACTTTATTATCAAGTCCTGAAATGACTGCTAAATGGGAGGGTTTCTTGAGTGATATAGGTGCAGGAAAACGTACTCAAGAAGCATTTATTAGTAATGTGTATAAGTTCATTGATTCATTAATGAAGGATGCACCGGAAAAGGTGAACGCTATTGAAGGACTGGTGAATGAAAGTAAAGAATCGCTAAGTGTTGGTGTTTGTCCTGAATGTGAAAAGGGGCAGATTGAAGATCGTGGGAAGTTCTATGGTTGTTCAGGTTATATTGAGGGGTGCAAGTTTACGTTACCGAAGCGCTGGGCAGGAAAAAACTTATCAGAAACACAAATTAAGATGTTATTAGATAAAGGAAAAACTAATCTGATAAAAGGGTTTAAGAGTAAAAAAGGTAACAAATTTGATGCTTATTTGGTATTGAATGATGGAAAAATATCTATGAAGTTTGAGAAATAATGAGGTTTTCTGTAAAACACACCAAATCTCATTTATACTAAGGATAGTACATTTAATGTATCTACAAGCAATAGTAAGTACGATTTATCAAAACATGGATTAATTTTATGAAACAATGTGTGAAGAGAGTAGAGAAGTAATTTATAAAAAAGATTATCTGTAACATGAATAAAAATAAAGAGCTAGTCGCAGTGACTAGCTCTTTATTTTTTATCTCATTTTTCCTTTTTGGTCTTATTTATCTCTTGATATGCTTCATTTATTTTTTCTTCATTATTTAATGCGTTATGCAGTAGATATATAATCGCTTGAGTTCTTGTGCTGAAACCTCTGCCTTCTTTAAAAGTATCAATTCTTTTTAATAAGTCTTTAGGGTATTTCATATTTACCATCTGAGTATCTTTACTTATAGTCATTTTCATCAACTCCTTTGTGTATCATGTGTGTATTAATTATAAACTTTTAGAAAAAAATTGTCAAAGTCATTAATTATTTAGAAAGGGTGTTCATAATGAAAAGAATTGTAAAATCTTTATTTGTTTTAGCATTCATAGGCGGATTTATTTTTTTAGGTGTAGGTGGTTGGATGTATTATGAAAAAGAAAAATTAGAAACTCAATCCACATCTCAAGCCAAAAAAGTAGTTGATTTATATAATGAGAATCAAGATGATGTTGTCAACATAGACTATGGTGATTATTCACCAGCCTTGAAAAATAACTTTAATCCGAATTTTAATGATGTTGTCGGAATGTTAGTTATCCCACAGATTGATGGTAACCTACCTATTATTGAAGGTACGAATGAAGATGATTTGAAAAAAGGTGTCGGGCATTACTCTGGTACTGGATTCCCATTAGATAACGAACAAATTATGCTCTCAGGCCATAGGGATACTGTTTTTAGAAGGTTAGGTGAATTAAAGTTGGGTGATGTACTCACTGTTAAAATGCCTTATGGAAGTTTTGATTATGAAATAGTCAATACTAAGATAGTAGGTGCTGATGATCGAACGATCATTGTTCCACATGATGAAGAAACTTTAACTGTGTCAACCTGCTATCCGTTTCGTTATATTGGAAATGCACCAGATAGATATATCATAGATGCGAAGCCTGTTAAATAAAACGTGGACTTTTTCCAAACTTATTTCAAACTTAACGAGGTCGAAATCGTGGTATATTAGTAGTGTAAGGTAGTTAGGCAGGCATGACATTCCCTTTTCCCCATGAATATATATACTACCTTAAAGAGTTAGTCTTAATTGACTAGCTCTTTTTTACTTTCAAAAAAATGTTAGTAAGATAGCTAGTTTTATTTATAAAAACGGGAGTAAAGGGTTAGTTTCTAGAGATTTAACTGAACCTTTAAAAAGAATTTATAATTTATACATTATAAGTCTTCATAAAAATAAAAGGTGTAGAGAAGCTATTACTATGGTATCTATGTTCGAGTTAAATGTTTACTTAAATTAATACCTTGAAAGGAGGTGATTATATGGCTGAGAAGGGTGAAGTTTTAAAGACAATGGATGAGTTAGATTTATTAGTTGATGTAGGTGGTCTAATGAAAAAAGGTGTTTATATCACATCCTATGGTAGTTATGATGCTTTGGTTGAAGAGTATGCAGAGCAGGGATGGGAAGGCGAAGCATTGGATCGTTTGTTTGAAAAAAAGGGAGTAAATGTAGCTTATGAACGTGGTCTTTTAAGTGTGGATGATCCATTTATTACGATAGATGATTCAAACTCATCTGATGGAGTTACTGTTTATCCGTTTTATGATTCTTCAGAAGAAATTGTGGGAAGCTTAAAAGTTGACTATAAGGAATTTGTTATACATGATTCCATGTTTGATTATTATTTAGATGAAGTTGAATCGTTTTTAGAAAATGAAGCGATTGATTTTACGAGAAATGTTGAAGAGTCAATGTTTACTTCCATAGATTTAGATAAAGGGTTAACTATTATAATTGAAGATGAATCTCTATATCTTGCTGAATTTGATGGTTATGATCATACAAAAGAGGTAGGCTTTAATAATTTAGAACAACTTAAAAAATCCATAAAAGAACGGTTTGTTTTTCCACAAAAGGAAAATGATTTAGAAATATGAGGAGGTGCTGAATGAGTATTGAAAACAATAGAGTTATAAGTTATAAGAATACGAAGAATTATTATATGATCTTCCTGTAGATACCATAGAGTTAACAGATGAAGAAATTAATGAATTGTATGATGATCGAATTGCTCTGCACGAAGAAGAAATGCAAG
>JASLIE010000215.1 GCA_030152985.1 Bacillaceae bacterium | reverse complement strand
ATCAGCAAGCTTTTCAGCTTCTTTAACCGACAGTGTATTTGCTTCAATTCCTTTTTTAGCATCAGCTAAACTTGATTGTAAACGTCCCTTCTCTGAATCAAGGCGACCTTCTAAATCTAATGCTTCAGCACTTTCAATAAGCTGTTTTAATTCATCATAGACAATCTCTTTTTCATCAAAATTTGCAATTAATCCTGCTAAAATTAGAGAGTTTTCATTTAAATCTTTCTGAAGTGCATCTACACGATATAAAGAAGCCAAGGATTTTTCATAACGTTTTTTTATCTCTGAATTTGAGAGGTAAACATCTTTTTTATCACTACTATTAATTTTAGCTATTTCTGTCGTTAAGGGTCCCTTATCATGTGCCTCAAAATAATTATGCCCCCAACCACCACCTAGGTCTGATCCATAAGCAAGCGTGAATTGAACCCGCATGACATCTTTGTCTTTAAGATAAAAATCCGCAAAACCTACATTTGGAAATGTATTATTAACTGAATACATCCAACCAGACATATAATTAAAGTCGAACTCCCCTAGTTCACCTTCGTTATAATCTGTTGCATCAGCATCTACTTTTTCTAGTAATACTTCAGGTATTTTAGGTTCTTTTTTATAAATCTTATTGTCACCATCAAGAAGTGTAGCTAGGTAAAACGAGTTATCTAAGCTTCCGGTATAATCATATTTAAATCCATTAGCTGTGAGTTCATCGTGCAGGGCATATGAAGCACTCTGCCCCATTTTTAAATCAACCAGAACAGGTTCAACAATATAATCTAAGCCAATACTAAATCCCTCTATTGCAAAGACATACTGACCAATTACATCGCCTTCCTTAGCATCTTCACGTGTAATGCTATAAGTTTTTGATGCTTTTTTACCGTTAAAATCAATTGCTATAAGAATTTCATTTTTACCTACATTCAAGTCTAAAGTATAACTTGTTTTCGTATCATCATCCCAATTTACTCGAACTAATTCTTCATTATTTGTTACTTTTATATGACTTGGTGAAATCTTTGAACCATCTGAGTCCTTTGCAAATAAATCAAAAGTCAGTTTGTCTGATTTTGTAACTAAACCATCTTCTAAATTGGTTTCAATCGAAAGGCTCTCTGCTTGAACTTCCATCTTTAATAAATTGCTTTCTAGCGGTAATACTGTGCTAGAAATAACTAAAACGACAGAGAGTAACATAATTTTTAAATAATTTCTCATTCACTTTCTCTCTCCTTTTTTAAAATATAAAAAGCCCCCACCTCCAGAAAGAAGGTGAGAGCATAATAAACGATCTCAATACAAGTAAAAAAAGACATACTTGTTCCTATGCGAACCTTTTTCCTGGAAGGTGTTAATGCATGCTTCTTGGCAAGTCTCCTGACTTATGGTTCTGACGCTTCTCTTTGCCTTCCCGCTCCTCGCAGTGGCCTATCTTAGAGTCGCTCACCATTTACAGTGGCCGGACCGTTTGAGATTTTCACTCAATTCCTTTTTAATCTTTTTCTTCTATAATGAAAAAGAACCAAAATATAGTATTTTATTTTAAAAGCTACTTAGATATTATCTGAATACTTTCACTTTTGCAAGACATAAACAAAAAAGAAGCCTTTTTAGGCTTCTTTTATCGTAAATAACGCATTGGGTTTTGAACACTTCCATTTACATGTACTTCAAAGTGGAGATGAATACCCGTTGATCGTCCTGTTGTTCCCATGACACCGAGTGTTTGACCTTTTTTAACTGACTGGCCTGCGCGAACACTGATATTAGCTAAATGTGCATAAAGTGTACGCATACCATTTCCATGATCAATAATAATTTTATTACCATAGCCATCACTAGCATCACCAATTGTAACAACAGTTCCCGAATCAGCAGCTAAAATAGACGGACTCGTACTTCGATCTGTTCGTGCAATATCAATTCCCTTATGCGGCCTTCCGTTACGTGTTCCCATCGGGCTTGAAATATACCCACTCGTACTTGGCCATCCCAATGTTCCACTACCTTTAGTAGATCCTGCAGCAGCTGTTTCTACACCATAGGCCTTTGGAACCATACTGGCTAAAACTTCTGATTCTAACTTTTCAAGCTTAGAATCTTTAATCTTTAATTTCTTAACTTGTTCACGATAAGACTTTTCTTTTTTCTTTAGTTTGACTTTTTTCTCTTCTGAAATTTCTTTTTGTTCTAACAAACTTGCTTTTATTTCTTCTAGTTCTTCTTTTGCTAGCTCAACTTCTCTTAGAATTGACTCAATTTTATTTTTGTCTTTTTCCTGTAATTTAATGAGGTCTGCATCGGAGGATGTAATTGTATTCATCGCTGTTACACGTCCAATAAAATCATTGAAATTCGCGGAACCTAATAGTACTTCAATGTATTTAATATCTCCACCATTTTTTTGATGAATTCGCGCGCGTTCTTTTAAAATTTCAAATCGTTCTTCAATACGCTTTTCAATTATTTTTATTTCTGTTTCAAGTGACTCTATTTCTGATTCGACTGATTTGATCTGCTCATTATTTGCTTTAATTGTTGTTTTTAAATCAGTAATTTCTTCGTTTAATATTTTAATTTCAGTAAGTTGTTTTTTTAGATTTTTTTCATTTTCTGATATTTCTTTATCGATTTTTTGTCTTTCTTTTTGAATAGAATCAAGATCTTTTTTAGCATAACTTGATTCAATTCCTATCATACCTGAAAAAAGAAGTCCTAAAGCTATGGTTGTTGTTAAAACAAATCTTTTCAAAACCTTCTCTCCCTTACCTCGCTTTTAATCTTACCTTCTAAGTATAACACTTAATAATTACTCATTTATATGTATTAGATTACACTTTCTTAACA
>JASLIE010000211.1 GCA_030152985.1 Bacillaceae bacterium | reverse complement strand
CTCACGCTTTAATTTTTCAGCAACCGTTTTTTTGGCTCTTTCTTGATCTTCTTCACTTGTTTTTTGCTTAAATGCTTCTAATCGTTCCTTTTGATGATTGACTTCAACTTCTAGTTTTAAGTAATCTTCTATACCAATCGACTTAAAGTAGGATTCAAAAGGTGCTTCAAGCCTTCTTAAAAGAGAGGCTGCTTCACCATCGTTACGAGCAAATAGTTTAATTTGATTTTTAACAATTTCTGGTTGTTGAGTTTTCAATAATTCTCTATATGTAGGTAAAATATTCTCAAGTGTTTCAATGAACTCAAACCAATATTGAGCAAGATCTTCCTCAGTATAACTTGTATTTTTAGCATGAATCGTTAATTTTACCTTCTCAGTAATTTCTTTAAAAGATTGTTCTAAACGACCTTTAAAGAGCGCATAAACTTCTTTAGGTAAAATACGCTGTAAATTAAAATAAAAATGCCAAATCCTCTCACTTTTAATAACTTTGAGCTTCTCAATTGAACTTTCTTTAAAATAGTTTGTAATAATTTCTTCAGGCATTTCAATTTGAGCTAATAAATGCTGCATTTTTTCTTCTTTGGAAATAGACAAGACTAAACCCTCCTAAAATCATTTTAATAAAAACAAGGCTGAAGAACTTAAATCTCCGCCTTGTTTTTATCACATGAATAAACGTTGGATGTCATTCCAAGTAACAACAATCATAAGTAACATTAATAATGCAAATCCTATAAAATGAACAAATCCCTCTTTTTGAGGATCGACCGGACGTCCTCTCAATGCTTCAATTCCTACAAATAAGAGTCTACCACCATCTAAGGCCGGGAGTGGAACTAGATTTATTATACCTAAGTTGACACTTAACATAGCCGTCCACATCAAAAAGTTTGTAAAGCCCGTTTTAACAATCTGATCTGTCGCATCATAAATTCCAACAGGACCAGACAAAAGCTCAATAGAAATTTGTCCAGTAATTAACATAAATAAATTAGTCACAATCAGTTTAGTCGTTTCAAAAGTTTGTTTAAATCCATAAGTGACTGTTTTACTCAACGACTTTTCAAAGGCTAAAATAACACCAACTTGACCAATCTTAGTTTCTTCTGCATCTACAGATTTAGGAACAACAGATAAATCTACAATCTGATCTGCTCTTTCTATTTTTAAATCAATTTTTTCTTCCGGTTTTTCAACAACAGCTGAAGTAAACTCTTCCCATGTCTTAATAGGATCACCATCAACTTCAATAATCCGATCTTTTTCAAGTATACCTGCCTCAGCTGCAGGGCTATTCGGTTGAACCTCACCAATCACCGCTTCTTCGGTTGGAACACCTTGGAATAAACCTAAAATAAAGAAAATAAGAATTGCCAAAATAAAATTCATCAAAGGCCCTGCAAACAATTGCATAGCACGTTGTCCAACTGTCTTAGATGCAAATTGACGATTAAATGGTGCTATTTGAGTTTGTTCTTCATCCATAATAAAAAAGGCTTTTTCATTTACTTTAAACTCAATTAACTCTTCTTCTAGCCCAACTTCATAACCTTCAATAATTAACTTATGATCTAAATCAACTGTTTCAACCTCAATGACACGTGCATTAGGATATTTATCTTTATTATTAACAATAATTTTAATTACTTCATTTTGATCGTTAAATTCTAGACCAATGTGATGTCCAGGCTTTAGCTCAATGATTTCAGGATCATCCCCTGCAACACGAACATAACCACCAGCTGGAATAAGGCGAATTGTATAAAGCGTTTCATTTTTAACAAATGAAAATATTTTGGGGCCAAACCCAATCGCAAACTCCCTTACTAACATCCCTGCGCGTTTAGCAAATATTAAATGTCCCCACTCATGAACGGATACAAGCAAGCCGAACATGAGTATAAAGGCGATAACAGTTGTCATATTAACACTCCTTAATAAAACAAAAATCTAAATGAATAGTTCAAATGCATATAATACAAGTAAAACAAACACTAAACTATCAAGACGATCTAATACACCACCATGTCCAGGAAAAAGTTTTCCTGCATCTTTAACTTGATAAATACGTTTAAATCCTGAGGCAACTAAATCACCTAGTTGACCGACAATTGAAATCAATATACTTAATAAAATAATACTCATCATAGAGATCTCAAATGGATAAATAAGTTGAAATACAATCCCTACAAGAATTGCCATAAAAATACCACCAAGTGCTCCGCCGACTGTTTTATTTGGACTGATCTCCGGCCATAACTTTCTCTTGCCTAGGCTTTTTCCTAAAAAATAAGCTCCAGAATCAGTTGACCAGATAACAAATAAGATAAATAAAATATAATGAAGTCCACTCATGCGAACTTCAATTAAATAGTAAAAACTAAGTCCTAAATAAATGATCGATAACACTAAAAAACCAGCATCGGTAAAATTAAATTTATTTTTAGTAAACACAGTCAAACTCAATAGGAACAAAAGCATGATTAAAATAATTTGATACTTAGCGAGCTCTACTGAGAATATGTTAATCATTTCACTTGGATAGATGAGTAGCCAAAGAAAAATCACGCTAAAAACAAGGTATAAAAATACCTCCTTTGGCTTATACATTCGCACTAACTCAAATAAGCCTACCGTACCGAGTAAGTAAGCAGCAAGTACAAAAGGTAAACCACCATAAATAATAATCGGTACAACAATAATTAAACCAATAATTGCAGTGATTAATCGTGTCTTCATATTTTCATCACCTTAAACGCCACCAAACCTTCTTTTTCTATTTTGATAATCTTGAATTGCCTCTTCGAACTTATCAGCTGTAAAATCTGGCCAAAGCGTCTCAGTAAACCAAAGCTCAGTGTAAGCTAACTGCCATAACAAAAAGTTGCTTAAACGCTTTTCACCACTTGTCCGGATTAAAAGATCTGGTTCGGGTATTCCTTTCGTATAAAGAAGTTCATTTATAAAAGCTTCATTAATCTCATCTACACATAGTTCATTGTTTTTTGCTTGTGCAACTGCTAATTGAACAACACGTGTCAGTTCCGTTCGACTGCCATAATTTAAAGCAAAGTTCACTAATAACCCATCATTATCTTTCGTCTTTTCTTTTGCATAATTAACTGCTTTCTTCGTATGCTTTGGTAATGCTTCAAAATCCCCTACTGTTTCTATTTTAACATTATTTTCAATCATATCAGGCAGATAGACGTGCAAAAACTCTTTAGGTAGTCGCATTAAGTAATCAACTTCAGGCTTTGGTCTTTTCCAGTTTTCTGTTGAAAATGCATATAAAGTTAAAACTTTTATTCCACGTTTAGAAGCATACATTACAATATCTTTAACGATATCCATGCCCTCTTTGTGACCTGCTATGCGAGGTAACCCTCTTTTTTTAGCCCATCTACCGTTTCCGTCCATAATCACAGCAACATGAATCGGTAAATTATGATCATTCAATTGATTTAAATCATCTTTATTCTTCTTTTTTTTCCTTCTAAAGAAAGGTAGTTTCATAGACATCGTTTGTCCCCCAAAAATAAATCAAACTTTATTACCTAAGACCTAGTATAATATAACCAACACTAATATATCTAGTTATTATACCTTTTATTTCAAAGTTAATAAAAGCCCTCCTATTTCTAGGGGGCTTTCTGATCAGACTTCCATA
>JASLIE010000208.1 GCA_030152985.1 Bacillaceae bacterium | reverse complement strand
ATTGCCATTGCACTTAGTGGTTATGCCATGTACAATACAGCATGCTTTCTTGTTGAAGGCATGGGCTCTTTATCAGTCAATCGTCAAAGACAGTTCAATGCAACTTTATACCAATATTTACTCGTTTTTACCATGTTGGGGATTTTAGTTAGTAGTGTCTTACATTTTTATTTTACTAAAAAACTCATCCAGCCAATTAAACAAATGATTGAATCAACCAAACAACTAAAGCAAGGCGAGTATCCCCAAGAGATTGAAGTCACATCTGATGATGAAGTAGGCGAGCTTGTCATGCATTATAATGAGTTGATTGATGAGCTTAAATCAACTGAAGAAGAAAGAGAGAAGTTAATCACTAACTTATCCCACGAACTTAGAACACCTGCAACGAATTTACAAGGTTTCTTACAAGCGCTTAAAAGTGGTGTCATCGAGGGAGATAAGGATTTATATACTTCGTTATATAATGAAGTCAAACGACTAACCTCATTAATTGAACAAATCGACCGGTTAAAAGATATTAAAGAAATGAAAAACACGCATCTAAAAACCTTTACGAGATTTAATTCAAAAGTTTTACTGGATCAAATTCTACAAATGTTTGATTTAGCGATCCAAAATAAGTCACTCAGGCTAAATAAAGAGGTAGAGTCTTTTGAAATTAAGGGGAAGAAAGAGCATTTTGAACAAATCATTATCAATCTTGTTGATAATGCAATTCGCTATAGTGATGAAGCAAGTGAGCTAAGCATTCAATGTTATGAAAAAAACGATTATTTTTATTTTAGTATTTCAAATAGGGGAGCAGAGATTCCGGCTGAGGAAATCCCGCATTTATTTGAACGTTTTTACCGTCGTGATGTAGCTCGCCATAAAGAAACCGGTGGAACAGGACTGGGGCTTGCGATTGTTAAAGAAATTGTTGAGTCAAATGAAGGAGAAGTTAGTTTTAGCTCGCTTGAAGGCTTGAATAGGGTTGAAGTTTATTTAAAAAAGGCTGATTAATCAGCCTTTTTTAAATACTTACGCATTGTATCGGAATTGATGAAAAAATCAAGGGCAGCTTTATCTTTAAGGTGAATGTATTCATCCTTTTGGCTTGAATAAAAAATAATAAAGTCACTTACTTCATACAATGAATCTAAATGATAGGAAGCTAAAAAGTCACTTACTTCATCATCTTTAATGAAGTAGTGCCTTGTAAAGGCTTTTAAGGAATCAAAATAATGAAGTTCTAATTGATGCATGAGCATCAATTCAAGATTTAGTTCTTTCTCTAGCTCTAAATAACGTTCAAGTGTCTTTGACATCATCAGTCCTCCAAAATCAGTTTAAATCTTGATTATAAAAAAATCATCTGTTAAAGTTAACGTAAATAAAGTTTAGAAGCTCTAAAAAGGGGTATGCACATGGATGTAAATGATAATAAGTTTTTTGGTTTTCAAATTTTAGCAATTTCGATTATTTGGATAGGTATGACAGTGTTTTTTAAAGAAATGGCACGCTCAGGAGTAATTATTTATTATATCCTTACTTCTTGGCTCCTTTTTTTAATCGTCGTTTACATTAGAAATAAAATAGAAGTAAGAAAAAGTAAAAAGAATATTAAACTTGTTGAAAAAGATCAAGATAAAAAATAAGGGAAACTGTTCATGTTTCCCTTATTTTTATAAGTTTCTAACACAAAATAACACAAAACAACAAATTCCGTCATAATTCGGACAATAATCCGTACCTAGATTGTAACTTAATTAGCTAATATGTTCTATTAAATAGATTACAATAGAGTTAGGCAGTAAATTTTACTCACTCATTTAAATTTTTGGAAGGGGTTGACAGTTTTATGGACACATTGGTTCTCGCACGTTTGCAATTCGCATCAACGACGATTTTCCACTATTTCTTTGTTCCGGTGTCAATAGGTTTGGCATTACTGATTGCGATTATGCAAACAATGTATTATTTCAAAGGGGACGAAGTTTACAAAAAAATGACAAAGTTTTGGGGGACCTTACTTCTCATTAACTTTGCTGTAGGTGTCGTAACTGGTATTTTACAAGAATTTCAATTCGGAATGAATTGGTCAACATATTCAAGATTTGTTGGAGATGTGTTTGGTCCATCACTCGCAATTGAAGGACTCTTAGCATTCTTTTTAGAATCAACATTCTTAGGTATATGGGTCTTTGGGTGGAATAGACTTTCAAAACGCGTCCACTTACTATCTATCTGGCTCGTGGCGATTGGAACGATCTTGTCCGCTTTATGGATTTTATCAGCCAACTCATTTATGCAGAATCCAGTTGGATTTGAATTTGTTGATGGCCGTGCACAAATGAATAGTTTCAGTGATATTTTACTGAATCCACATTTATGGTCTCAATTCCCGCACGTTTTATTGACGTCAATTGTGACAGGTTCATTTTTAGTTGCCGGGATTAGTGCATGGAAAATGCTTAAACGTCAAAATCTAGATATGTTCGTTCGCTCATTTAAGATCTCAATTAGTCTCGGTGCAGTAGTTGCCTTTTTAACATTATTTACAGGTCACTTACAAGCACAGTACATTGTAGAAGCACAGCCAATGAAGTTAGCTGCTGCTGAGGCGCAGTGGAATACAAGTGAAGATCCGGCGCCATTTACACTTGTAGCAAGCATCGATTCAGAAAATAAGACAAACAATTTTGAGCTTCAGATACCTTATTTACTTAGCTTTTTTGCTTTTGATGAATTCAGTGGTTCACTTGAAGGACTTAATGAGCTCCAAGCAAAATATGAATCAGAGTATGGTCCAGGTAACTACATTCCGCCAGTTAAAACCTTGTTCTGGAGTTTCCGTGCAATGGTTGCAGCAGGAAGTGTGATGATTTTATTCGGACTTTACGGGATTTATGCTTTAAGAAAAGATATCTTACTAGAGAAGACTTGGTACTTAAAAACGATGGTTTGGGCAATCGCATTACCGTTTATTGCTAATACAACAGGTTGGTTAATGACTGAACTCGGAAGACAGCCTTTTGTTGTCTTTGGTTTAATGAAGACCGAGGATGCTGTATCACCGTCAGTCACAGCAGGTGAAATGTTATTTTCATTAATTTCATTTAACACTTTATATGCGATTTTAGCAGCAATTACGATTTATCTCTTTGTTCGTCATATTAAGAAAACAGACTTTGATGAAAAACCTACACCTACAAAATCAAGCGATCCATTTGATGATCAAGTAGAAAAGGGAGGTGCTAACATTGTCTCTTAATGAACTTTGGTATATTCTAATTGCGG
>JASLIE010000205.1 GCA_030152985.1 Bacillaceae bacterium | reverse complement strand
TACTTAAGTTCATAGGAGGGGTTAGCATGAATGAATTCGAAAAAGATCCACAATACAAGGGTAGCGATGTTGTAGACTCAATTAAAGGTTTCACTTTTTCATTAGTCTTCTTCCTACTTATTTTTGGAATTGGTTTTGTTATTAGCATTTTAAACTAATAAAAAGCTGTTAGATAAATTTATCTAACAGCTTTTTTATTTTCATTTAAATAAAGCTCAAAATATTCATTCTGAGGATAAACATAACGAACTGCACCGTGTTTGGGCGTTTGAAAAACGTGTATCTCTTCATCCATTAATGTTGCTAACACTTCCTTTGTTGGATGACCATATCGACTCTTCCTTCCGGCTGAAATAAAGGCAAACTTGATGTCATTTTCCTTTATAAAAAACGGATCGGTTGAAGTATTACTTCCGTGATGCCCTACCTTTAATACATCTACACTTATACTTGGATGACGTTCTAAAATTTCTTTTTCAATCTGCTTACTGGCATCTCCGGTAAATAAAAAATTTTGAGAACCAAACCGTGAATAAATAACAAGCGAATTTTCATTAGCGTCACGCTTATCCTCAATTGGAGATAAGATATGAAAAGTCTGTCCTTTTCTTTTTAATGAAACAGCTTCACTAATTTGGGTTAAACTAATGTTATGTTGATTCACTAGCTGAATTAACTCTTGGTTAACAGGATGGAATTGACTAATAATAATTTCATTCACCTTAAAATCCTCAACTAAAAACTTTAAACTACCTGTATGATCTAAATCATCATGTGTTAAAAATATAGCATCAATTTGATAGATACCCCGGTGATATAAATAAGGCTTAATAATTTGTTTGTAAACTTTCGGTGTCGCTTCAAATGTCTCGAATGAAAATAAGGCTCCTACGTCAATTAAAAAGACCCCTTTTTGTTTAACTAATTCAATGACAAGTGCATCTGCTTGATCAACATCTAACATTGTAACATTACCTTGCTCACGAAAATGTTCTTGATGATTAAAATATAAAACAATCAAAATTAATCCGACTCCTGAAATCCAGGCGCTAGCTTTTTCTTTCTTTTCTAAAAAATAAAGTAATGTATAAAAAACAAAGTAATAAAGCAAAATTAAATACAAACTTAAATCTCCAACAATAAACATTTCTTTAAACAGATAGTTTAAGTGTTCTAATTGCTGAATAACAAATGAATGCAAGAGTTCAAATGGTGAGGTCAAAAGATGTAAGACTGTTTGTGGTAAAAAAGTTAGGATAAGAAAAATTAACATAAGAGGAATAACAAGTGAAAAATATGGAACAACGAGCAAATTAACAAAAATCGAGAGTGGATGAAAAGTAGAAAAATAGTGAAGTTGGAGTGGAAGAATTGAAAATGCAGAGATAAAACTGATCTGAAAAGATTGATAAATACGACTCTCAGACTGCCTGAATAAAGGATGAGATAATAAGAGAGAAAAAGTAACCGCAAATGAAAACTGAAAGCCTATATGATAGATTAAATTTGGATTAAATAATAAAAGTACAATAAAAACAAGACTAATGATATCAGTTGATACAGTTTTTATTTGAAGCTTTTGACTAAAAATAAATAAAATTGCCATGAGACTTGCACGTACGACTGAAGGTGCTGCACCTGCTAGAAACAAAAATATAAACAAGATTATGCTAACAGTCCACTGAGCTCTTTCACGAGTTAATTTTAGAATACGGGTTAAAAAAAAGTATGATACAAACAAAACAATACCTGTATGAAATCCGGATATAGCTAACAAATGCGCTATATTCCACTTCCTAAAAATCTCTAGAGTTGACTCGGGTAAGTAACTCGTTTCACCCAATAATAAAGCAATTATCCAAGCACCTGTATTGTTTGTATGCTGAGCTAAAACAATATTAATTAACTGCTTACGAATCGTTCGGAAAGAAAAATAAGACAAGCCATTCTTTTCACATTGGAGTGAGTTTAAATCGCTTAAGTGATAATTTGATGTAATTTCAGATTCATACAAATACTTAGGATAATTGAATTGCCCTGGATTACTAGCCTCTGTAAGCTCAGCTAAGCCAACCTCCATTTCACAATACATGTTTTCATTCAAGTACTCATTTAAAAAATCTCGTTCTTTTTTACCAAAAGCACTCACTTGAACTTTTTCTTTACTTTCATTTGTAAGAATAAAACTCACATGCTCTTTTTTTATGTCTAGTTTACTTATTTTTCCTTTAAGTAATTCAACAGGTTGATTTACAAAGCTTCCAGATTGATAAGCTGATAAGATAAAAAAATTCCCATAAAGATAAAATAAAAGTACTAAAATAACAAGTATAAACTGACCGCTAAAATAGAATAAGACACATAATAAAATAACTAATAAGACCAAAAATAAATAAGTGTCTAATTGTTTATCTAAATAACTACAGACAAATCCAAGAGCGACAATGTGTAAATTACCTTTAATTGTCTATTCACTTTTTTTCTCAATTATTTCAATGTTTCTTAAGGAAACTTGTTCAAGATGAAGACCCGCTTCCTTCATTAATTCAATTGCTAATGGGTCATTTTTATAATTTTTTTCATAAAAAATCCTTTTAATACCTGCTTGAATGATTTGCTTAGTACAATGCACACACGGAAAATAAGTCACATAAATATCTGTATTCTCTGTTGAGACACCAAAACGGGCACACTGAAGAATTGCATTAACCTCGGCATGAATCGTTCTAATACAGTGGTTGTCAACTATATGACAGCCTTTATCTAAACAATGATCCCCATCTGAAATACTTCCATTATAGCCAGTTGCAATCATGCGATTATCTTTAACGTTGACCGCTCCGACGCTTAAACTTGTACAAGTACTTCTTAAAGCTGCAACTCTTTCCTGTGCTATAAAATATTGTTTCCAATCAATTCGACTCATTTTAACAACTCCTTATGGAATAATAACTTCATTCTTCAGGACTTCTAGTGATTTCTCACCTATTCCTGGTACATTTAAGAGATCTTCAATCGACTTAAATCCTCCATTTTCTTCTCGATAGGTGATAATCGCTTCTGCTTTAGCAGGACCTATTCCGGTCAGTTCAGTTAATTCTTCTTTACTTGCTTGATTAACCCTGATGCCTGACTGAGTCAACTCACCATAATCAACGGAGGATTCTGCCAGGTTTAACTCTTCATCTAAGTGAGAGACATAAATAACCATTTCATCTTTAACACGTTCTGCACGATTTACACTCAGTTCATTTGCAAACTCTGTTGTACCTCCTGCAAAATCAATAATGTCGTTCACACGCATATCTGAGGTCGCTTCATAAATACCTGGACGTTTAACCTCACCCTTAATATCAACTATAAAGGATTCATTTTCTACAGAATCTCTTTCTTCTTGAGGTTCACTAAGCAAAGAGTCAATTTGAAATTGGTTTTCATCTTCAAGTTCACTTAACTCATCATCTGATTTTCGCTGACCTGAAAGGTAGACAAGTCCAATTAAAGATAGGATTACAAAAAAGAATATGCCATACTTACTTTTAATCTTCTCAATCATTCGCCCCCTCCTTTGCTTCATCATAAACCTTTAAATAAAGTTTGTAAAATATCCCAAAATAAAAATAACTGACTAAATTTAAGTTTTGCCAGTTATTTCTTTGCTACAATGAATATTCGCTCAACTTCATCCGTCAAAACTTGCGAATCTAAACTAAAATCCGTGTAGTAATTCACTTCTTGAAATCCAATATCCTTTAACATTTCTATATATAAATTATGAGGTAAAATAAGTTGTTCGTGAAATTCACTTGTTTTTTTATAAAGGTTTGACCCCTGTTTAGAAAAGAAAGTTAAGTCATGTTCGACTAAATAAGGCTGTTCTCCTTTATCACAAAACCAAATATAACTTGTCTCTTCTGTTACGTCTGCGAAGGTATGATTAATGAGATTTTTTTTAACATAGGCTAAATGATGAATATCAAAAATAAAAACCCCAAAATCGCTTAAGGCTTTATATATTAAACTAAAGGCTTGCTTAAGATCTTGTTCACTCGTTAAATAATTAATCACATCTAAATAACTTGTCATTAAATCGATTTGATTAAAGCCTAGTAATTCAGTTAAATCTTGTTTAATCCAAGTAATTTTTTGCCCGTATTTATCCCGAGCAACCGCAAGCATATCAGCTGATAAATCA
>JASLIE010000160.1 GCA_030152985.1 Bacillaceae bacterium | reverse complement strand
TTTCAATGAACGCAAAACACCCACATGCAGAGGAAGGAATTAATGCTTTTTTTGATAAAAGAAAACCAGAATGGAATTAATTTTGTAAACACTTAATAAAGAAGTTGACCGACACAAGCGCTTATATTATAATTAAGAAAGGCATGTAAGAGTGCTAAAATTATTGTCTTTAACTCCGGAGGGAGGGAATGTATTATGTCGAGAACTACTCGCATACGTAAGAATGAATCAATTGAAGATGCACTTCGTCGTTTTAAGAGAGATGTATCAAAAAGTGGTACAATCTCAGAGTATCGTAAACGTGAATACTATGAAAAACCTAGTGTTCGCAGAAAGAAAAAGTCAGAGGCTGCTCGTAAACGTCGATAATTCGATAAAAGAGGGTGGAAAAATAGTTGTCATTAACTAACAAACTTACTGAAGATATGAAACAGGCAATGCGTGATAAAGATCGAAAAAAGTTAAGTGTCATTCGCATGGTTCGAGCGGCATTACAAAATGAAGCAATTCGTTTAGGAGTAGAAACTTTATCAGAAGAAGATGAAATAACTATTCTTTCACGCGAACTTAAGCAGCGTAAGGATTCTGCTGCTGAATTTAAAGAAGCAGATCGTGATGATTTAGTGCTAGACTTAAATGATGAAATTAAAATTTTAGAAGCATATATGCCAGAACAATTATCTGAGGCTGAATTAAACGAATTAATTGATGAATCAATTAAGGCTGTTAATGCACAGTCTAAACGTGATTTCGGTAAAGTAATGGGTATATTAATGCCTAAAGTTAAAGGAAAAGCAGATGGAGCAACTGTAAATAAGCTTGTTCAAAATAAATTAAGTTAAATGAATAAACCTTTGTCTAAAGACAAAGGTTTATTTAGTTTAGGAGGTGATAAAAATGAAAAAGGAGCATGGTATTTATTTTAAATATAGTTTGATTTTACTTGTAATTACACTGACCTTCATCTTACCGAAAGCTTTTTTTGCAAAAGACGATCATAAAAAGTTAGTTTATATTATTCCAATTGAGAATGAAGTTGAAAGAGGACTCGAGGCCTTTCTTATTCGTTCAACAAAGGAGGCAGTTGACGCTGGTGCAAATCATATTATATTTGAAATAGATACACCAGGTGGGCGAGTCGACTCAGCAAGTCAGATTGGAAAATTGCTTCAATCCATTGAAGTTGAAACAACCTCTTATATAGTTAATGAAGCTTTGTCTGCGGGTTCTTATATCGCGCTTAACACTAAAAATATTTATATGAATAAGAACGCAACAATGGGAGCGAGTGGTGTCATTACAGGTGATGGAAATGCAGCGGATAAAAAAGCACAATCAGCTTGGATTGCAGCCATGAAAAGTGCAGCAGAAGCATCAGGAAGAGATCCCTTATATGCAGAGGCAATGGCAGATGAGAGCATTGATTTAAAAGAACTGGGTGCACCTAAGGGGGAGTTTTTAACCTTATCTCCTTCAGAAGCCCTTGAGGTCGGTTATTCAGAAGGAATTGTCCAAAATAGAGTGGAGCTTTTGAGTCAATTAAATTTATCCAACTCAAAAGTCGTTGAAACATCTACGACTTTAGCTGAAGAAGTTGCGCGGTTTATTACAAGTCCAATTGTGATTCCAATCCTCTTATCAATCGCAAGTTTAGGATTTGTGGCAGAGCTTTATACACCTGGTTTTGGGATTGCTGGAACAATGGGAATTACGGCATTAATTCTTTTCTTTTATGGGCATTTCATTGCTGGCTTAGCAGGTTTTGAGGTGATTGTAATGTTCGGAGTAGGAATTGCTTTAATAATTAGTGAATTATTCTTTACAAGTGGTATACTAGGTATTATTGGTGGTATATCAGTTCTTATATCGTTAATACTCGCTGGATACGATTTTACGCAAATGGCTTTAAGTATCATGATTGCACTAATTGTAGCAATCGTTGCAGCTGTTTATTTTTATAAAAATCTTGAGAAGAAGGACGGCTTGTTTAGTAAATTAATTTTACAAGATCAAGCAACAAAAGATAAAGGCTATCATTCTTCACTTTCTAAAGAGTCATATTTAGGAAAGAAAGGAATAACATTAACACCACTTCGACCAAGCGGGAGCGCTGAAATAGAAGGGGAGCGTGTTGATGTAATTACACAAGGTGAGCTCATTGAACCTAATGTTACTATTCGTGTAATTGAAGTAGAAGGCGTAAGAGTTGTAGTTAAAAAAGAAGAAGTTTAAATAGGAGGAATTATTAATGGAAGCATTTACGATTATTATGATTGCGTTAATTATTATTGCTTTAGTTATTTTATTTACACTTGTCCCGGTTGCACTTTGGATTAGTGCACTTGCAGCGGGTGTTAAGGTTAGTTTAGTTACACTCATTGGTATGAGGTTACGTCGTGTTATTCCTTCACGTGTAATTAATCCTCTAATCAAAGCGCATAAGGCAGGTTTAGACGTTTCAACCAATCAACTTGAAAGTCACTATTTAGCAGGTGGTAATGTGGACCGTGTAGTGAATGCTTTAATCGCGGCACACAGAGCAGATATTAACTTACCATTTGAACGTGGTGCAGCAATTGATCTAGCAGGAAGAAATGTACTTGAAGCTGTTCAAATGAGCGTTAACCCTAAAGTAATTGAGACACCATTTATTGCAGGGATTGCAATGGATGGAATTGAAGTTAAAGCACTTGCACGGATTACAGTCAGAGCTAATATTGATCGTTTAGTTGGTGGTGCGGGTGAAGAAACAGTTATCGCTCGTGTTGGTGAAGGTGTAGTCAGTACAATCGGTAGTTCTAAAACACATAAACAGGTTTTAGAAAATCCTGACTCGATTTCACACACAGTTCTAGCAAAAGGTCTTGATTCTGGAACAGCCTTTGAAATTCTATCGATTGATATAGCAGATGTTGATATCGGTAAAAACATTGGTGCAATGCTTCAAACTGATCAAGCTCAAGCAGATAAAAATATTGCCCAAGCCAAAGCTGAAGAACGTCGTGCGATGGCAGTAGCTTTAGAACAAGAAATGACGGCTAAAGTTGAAGAAATGCGTGCCAATGTTGTTGAAGCAGAAGCTGAAGTTCCACAAGCATTAGCAGAAGCACTTCGCAGTGGAAATATGGGTGTGATGGATTATATGAATTATAAAAATATTAAATCTGACACAAATATGAGAGACACAATTGGCGGGATTTCAGAAACAGACATAGATAAACAATAAAGGAGTTGATTAAATGATTGAATTTTTATTTAACAATCCATTTTTAGCGTTTATCTTAATTTCTTTAATTGTTGGTTTTTTTAATGACTCAAGTAAAAAGGTAAAAGAAGCAGCAAAACCTAAAGATGAATCAACAAGTCAGGGAAGCTTGACAAGTTCTTTTGATG
>JASLIE010000124.1 GCA_030152985.1 Bacillaceae bacterium | reverse complement strand
GCTGAGGCAGAATGGTTAACAAAAGAATTTAATCTGATAGATACAGGTGGGATTGAGATTTCTGATGAACCATTACTGACAAAAATTCGTAATCAAGCAGAAATTGCAATAGATGAAGCGGATGTCATTATTTTTATTGTTAATGCAAGAGACGGAATTACAGGTCCTGATGAAGAGGTTGCTAAAATCCTTTATAAATCTAAAAAGCCTGTAGTCCTTGCCGTCAATAAAGTAGATAATCCTGAAGCGCGCGAAATGATTTATGAATTTTATTCATTAGGATTTGGTGAACCTTTTCCTGTATCTGGTTCACATGGTTTAGGTTTGGGAGACCTTTTAGATGAAGTGTTTCTTCACATCCCTGATGATTTAGAAGATTCAAAAGATCCAAGTAAAATTTATTTTAGTCTAATCGGACGTCCAAATGTTGGAAAGTCCTCTTTAGTTAATGCAATTTTAAATGAAGAGCGTGTGATTGTAAGCGATGTAGAAGGAACAACAAGAGATGCTATTGACACACCTTTTAATAAAGATAATCAGGACTTCGTTATTATTGATACTGCTGGTATCAGAAAAAGAGGAAAGGTCTATGAGTCAACAGAAAAATACAGTGTTTTAAGAGCACATAAAGCAATTGATCGTTCAGATGTAGTATTAGTAGTAATTGATGCTGAAACTGGGATTCGTGAGCAGGATAAACGAATTGCAGGCTACGCTCATGAAGCAGGGCGTGCCATCATTATTGTTGTTAATAAATGGGATACAGTTGATTTAGAGGAAACAAGCATGAAGGACTTTGAAGCAGATATTCGGAATCAGTTTCAATATTTACATTATGCACCGATTGTCTTTTTATCAGCTAAAACTAAAAAGCGTGTCCAACGTCTTATCCCGGTGATTAAACTCGTAAGTGAAAGTCATTCAAAACGTGTTGCAACACACATTTTAAATGATGTCATTATGGATGCGCTTGCGGTCAATCCAACACCAACAGTCAAAGGTGAACGTTTGAAAGTCCTTTATACGACACAAGTATCAGTACAACCACCGACTTTTATTGTTTTTGTTAATGAACCGACACTTATGCACTTTTCGTATAAACGTTTTTTAGAAAACCAAATTAGAAAAGCATTTGGCTTTAGCGGTACACCAATTCATATTAGTGCACGTAAACGTTCTTAAAGGAGGAAATAAAATGGCGAAAATAGCTGTATTAGGTGCCGGAAGCTGGGGAACAGCTTTAAGTATTGTTTTAGCAGATAACAAACATGAGGTCTATTTATGGTCTCATCGTAAGGAACAAGCTGAAGAAATCAATCAGACTCATCGAAATGAAGCATATTTATCAGTAGATCTACCTAAAAATATTATGGCGACCAATTCAATTAAAGAAGCCCTTAAGGAGGCTGAGGCAGTTGTCATTGTTGTCCCTTCGTCAGCGATTAGGGAAACGATTCAAAAGATTAATCCATATTTAGCTGATAAATTAATTATTCATGCGACTAAAGGTATTGAACCTGGCAGTTCAAAACGGATTTCTGAAGTGATCAAAGAGGAGTTGAGTCGCGCTGAATCGGATATAGTTGTTTTGTCTGGACCAAGTCATGCTGAGGAAGTAGCGTTAAGACATCCAACAACAGTAACAGTTGCTTCAGATAAGATTGATTTAGCAGAAAAAGCTCAATCACTTTTCTTTAATGATAACTTCAGAGTCTACACAAGTAATGATGTGATTGGTGTAGAGTTAGGTGGCTCTTTAAAAAACATTATTGCTCTAGGCGCTGGTATTTCAGATGGTTTAGGTTTTGGTGACAATGCTAAAGCAGCATTGATTACACGTGGTTTAGCCGAAATCACACGTTTAGGAGCTAGTTTAGGTGCAAATCCTCTATCTTTCTTAGGTTTATCAGGTGTAGGAGACCTGATTGTAACTTCAACAAGCGTGCATAGTCGAAATTGGCGTGCTGGAAATTTAATCGGAAAAGGTCATTCTCTTGAAAAAACACTTGAAGAAATGGGAATGGTTGTCGAGGGTGTTAGAACAACTAAAGCAGCTTATATATTTGCTGAAGAACAAGATGTAGAAATGCCAATTACTGAAGGGATTTATGCCATATTATATAAGAAAAAAGAGCCTAAAGACGTTGTAGAAAGTTTAATGACACGTACACCAAAAGATGAACTAGAAGATTTCCAAGGCTAGGAGGGATAGTATGTCAGGCATGTCAGCCGCTGAACTAAAAGAAATGATTTCGTTTATAGGTATAGGTCTTTTAATCCTTGCACTCGCATTAATTACCTGGAGTCGAAAAAAATTAACGGGTATCTTTGCAGTCATAATTGCAATTATAGCTTATCTTAGTTTAATTATCGGTGCATTTATTGTGTTTTTTATCGTATTAAGTGGACCAACAGGTTAATTTAGGAGGTATCAGAATGAAAAAGAACAAATTGATGCTAGTGATGATTTCATTCTCAATGCTCATCTTAGCGGGATGTATGTTCCCGGCATCGGAACAAGAAAAAAATCA
>JASLIE010000123.1 GCA_030152985.1 Bacillaceae bacterium | reverse complement strand
TTTATTTAAAAAAGGCAAGAAAATACTAAAATTTATACCCATACCCTTTGTTACCTTGTGCACCAATGTAAGATAAATCCCTGCTATTTGTAGGGGGATCGACCTTTACAGCCTCACTCAATTCCTTGCTTGAGATCCGGGTTTTACCTTCAATACTTAAATTATTTAAAAAGCGATAGTATAAAGGCAATCGTTTTGCCGTTGCTTGCGGTATTCGGCGTGCTTTCACCTACATCCTCTCCTGTCTAGTACTATCTTATCAGAAAAATTCAAGCCTGTATAAAATAAACCTTCATACTAATTGCTATCTTGCGTATTTATACGTTACACTAAAGCAGATAGAGGTGACGATATGATTTTAATGCAACTGAAAAACATCGAAAAATCATTTGGTGGAAATCCTGTTTTAATTAATGCTGAAATCGAAATTAAAACAAAAGATCGAATCGCCATTGTCGGGCGAAACGGAGCAGGTAAATCCACTTTTATAAAAATCATGACAGAAGAAATGAGTTATGATGCAGGTGAAGTCTTTAAAATTAAAGATCTTGAAACTGGATATTTAGCACAACACATTGAAATTGATGAAGAAACATCAGTCTGGGACTTTCTTTTATCTGTTTTTAGCGATTTAATTAAAGAACGTGATGAATTAGCTGAAGTGGCAGAAAAGATTGAAGCTGACCCCTTAAATGAGGATTTAATCGAAAGTTACGGTAAAAAAGTTGAGGCCTTTGAAGCACGTGGGGGCTACCGCTTTGAAAGTGATATCAAGGGTGTGCTGACGGGACTGAAATTCAGTGAATCCATGTATGACCGATCAGTTAAATCACTGAGTGGTGGGCAAAAAACACGTCTGGCCCTAGGACAGCTCTTACTTAAAGAGCCTGATATTCTTTTCTTAGATGAGCCGACCAACCATTTAGATATTGATACCTTAACTTGGCTTGAGTCTTATCTTGTTTCTTACCCTGGAGCGATTGTCATTATTTCACATGACCGTTACTTTTTAGATAAAATTATCGATACAGTTTACGAAGTCGCACATCAAACAACCGAAAAGTATCTGGGCTCCTACTCTAATTATTTAACAAGTAAGCAGGCAAATTACGAGCGCGATTTAAAGCGTTATTTAAAACAACAGGAAGAAATTAAAGAAGCAGAAGACTTTATTCAAAGAAATATCGCCCGTGCTTCAACGACTAAACGGGCACAAAGCAGACGGAAGGCACTTGAATCTATGATTCGTTATGAAAAGCCTCTGGCTGATTTAAAAAGTGCAAATTTTTCTTTTGATATAAATCGGGCGAGTGGAAATGACGTTTTACGTCTGAAAGATTATCACTTTACTTACCCTGACAATGAGCGACCGACCTTTAAAAATGTGTCATTTAACATTCACCGAGGTGACCGGATTGCTTTAATTGGTGACAATGGTGTTGGTAAAACAACCTTACTCAAGCTGATTTATCAAGGAAAAGCTGGACAGCTCGGGACAAATGTTGAGATTGCTTATTATGATCAGGAACAAAGTCATCTTATTGATAAAAACACTGTCCTTGAAGAATTGTGGCGTGAGCATCCCCAGATTGAAGAAAAGAAAATCAGGCAGACCCTAGGGCACTTCCTGTTTACTCAAGATGACGTCTTAAAAACGGTGGGAATGTTAAGTGGTGGTGAAAAGGCGCGACTTGCACTTGCTAAACTGATGATGTTAAATGCAAACTTCTTAATTTTAGACGAGCCGACCAACCATTTAGACTTAGACAGTAAAGAAGTACTCGAGGCTGCTTTACTTAATTATCCCGGCAGCATTCTTTTTGTCTCACACGACCGTTATTTTATTAATAAGCTTGCAGATCAAGTCATTGAGCTTGAAAGCGATCAAGCGACAGTTTATTTAGGTGACTATGATTATTTCATTGCTAAAAAGACAGAGACAGAAGAAATCAAAGCCTATGAAAATAAAGAGGCTAAAGTAACTCAAACACAAGTCCAAACACAAAGCGACCGCAAGCAGGCTTTTGAAGCCCAGAAGAAAAAGCAAAGTCAAAGGCGACGAATCAAGCGAGAGATTGCTGCCTTAGAAGAAGAAATCGAAGGACTTGAAGCAAGTTTAACTGATATTGAAGTGAAGATGACTGATCCGAAAGTGTTTGAAGATCATGAAGCCTTACTTGAATTAACAGAAGAACAAAATCAAAAACAAGCAGAAATCGATAAACTCTATGAAGCCTGGGAGAGTTTACAAGTTGAGTTAGAATAAGAAAAACCTGTGGATAGCTATATTATCCACAGGTTTTTTTAATCGAATAAAGAGGCTTGAGCTTTTGAATTTTCAACAGCGATTAAATAAACAACACCAAAGCCCATCATGGTTGATAAGATTGTACTTCCCCCGTAACTAATAAAGAGGAGAGGTATACCCGTTACCGGCATAATCCCAATCGTCATCCCGATATTTTGAAAGGTATGAATCAAGATTAAACTCATATAACCAAAGATAAAGTAAGCACCAAAGGGATTTCTCTCTAAGCTCTGCATCCCTAAGGTCACCAACCGGTAAAGTAGCATAAAGAAAACAAAGATAACCAAGACTGAACCGATAAAGCCAAAACTTTCTCCAATAACTGAGAAAATAAAGTCTGTATGTGCTTCAGGCAAATGAACTTCTAAGTTACCAATCCCCTTCCCCTTGATCTGCCCAGAACCAACAGCTGACATGGACCGGTCGATCTGGAAGGTATCATCACTTACTTGCTCTTCAGGTGAGAACCAGGTTTTAACCCGCTCAATCTGATAGGCTTTAATACCAAGCAACTGAGCAGTTTCTGGCATACTTAGAACTAAGGTGAGTGCCCCTGCAATGACTGCGATACCTGTTAGTAAAAGTGTCAGTAAAACCCGCCAGTCAATGCCTGATAAAATAATCAACATCCCCGCTATAAAAACAAAGACAAGCGAGGTCCCAAGGTCCGGCTGCTGGAAAATAAAGAAGACTGGAATCAGGGTAATCAGTCCTATTTTACCAACAAGTTGAAAGTCGGATTTTAAGCTTGGATTAGGAAACTTTTCTTTATGACGATTAACAATGGTTGCTAAATAAAGAATAAAACCAAGCTTGGCAAATTCAGCAGGCTGTAAGGTGAAGCCTGGAATCCCAGTAAAGGCACGCTTAGCATTATTACGTTGTTCAGCAATGGACTCCGGACTAATATTTAAAAGAAATAATAAAATAATCCCGAAAATATAAATATAAATACTTACCTTTTGGATTTGTTCAGATTCAATAAATTGGAGTAAGACTAAAAAACCAATCCCTAAGCCATAAAATAAAATTTGTTTAATTACAAAATTTTGTCCTTGGTATTGGCCAAGTTGCTGTGCATTATAAATAGCAAGCAAGCTAATAATTATAAATAAAAGTAAAATAACGATTAAATCAAGTTGAATATAATGAGATTGTTTTTTATTCACTATTTTTCACCTACTAAGTTTTAATTATAACATAATTAGCGGGAAAAAAAGTTGTTTTCTTACCCACATCTTAAAGAGTTGATTTAATCAACTTCCAACAGACTTATCAACATTATCCACAGCTTTGTGCACATTTATACACAATCTTGCTCACATCTTCTTAATTGATTTTACAAGGAATTTACAAACTACACACAGGCCTGTGGATGACTTGTGGATTACTTTAATTCAAGACCAGCTTTTGCATTTAAATTCCACTCAGCAAATTCACCTTTTTCATACTTAATTCCAGCAGCTGCGCCAATCATGGCTGCATTGTCTGTACACAGATAAAAAGGGGGAATTAATAAGTCAATGCCACTTGACTCAAACCTTGATTCTAAAGCCTTTCTTAAGCCTTTGTTTGCTGCAACTCCACCTGCAACAATGACTTGTTTAACCTGATATTTCCTTGCTGCACTATATGTTTTTTCAGTTAAAACCTCAACGACACTTGCTTGAAAACTTGCTGCGATATCAGCCTTATCATATGTCTCATTTTTTTGTTTTTTATTATGTGTATAATTCATGACAGAGGACTTTAATCCACTGAAACTAAAATGATAACTCCCCTCTTCTAACCAAGCACGAGGAAAATCAATACTCGCTTCGCTTTCACTTGCTAAGGCGTCAATGTGAGGACCACCTGGATAAGGTAAATCAAGCACGCGGGCAACTTTATCAAAGGCCTCACCTGCTGCATCATCTAATGTCTCACCGATTACTTCATAAGTATCATGATCACACATCAAAACAAGCTCAGTATGTCCCCCAGAAACAATTAATGCAAGTAAGGGGAATTCAAACTCTTCTTCTAATCGATTTGCGTAAATATGTCCTGCAATATGATGAACAGGAATCAATGGTTTTCCTTTAGCAAAGGCAATGGCCTTAGCCGCATTTATTCCGACAATCAGTGCCCCTACTAAGCCAGGACCCTCAGTCACAGCAATGGCATCTATGTCATCCCATGTCATTTTTGCTTCTTCTAAGCTTTCATCTAGAACGAGCGTGATTTGTTCAACATGGTGGCGTGATGCGATTTCAGGTACAACACCACCAAAACGTTTATGACTCTCGATTTGTGAGGCGACAACATTCGAGATAATTTCCCGTCCATTTTTAATTACTGCAGCTGCAGTTTCATCACAGCTTGTTTCAATTGCCAATATATAATAATCTTTTGTCATTTTAAATTCACCCACATCACTAATGCATCTTCACCGTCATCAGTGTAATAATTTTTTCTAATGCCTGCTTCTACTAAACCAAATTTACTATAAAGGTTCTGAGCGACTTGATTAGATAGGCGTACTTCAAGTGAAAGACGCTCTGCACCTTGTTGAATTGCATATTGAAGGGCATAACCAAATAATTTCTCACCAATTCCATAACCCCGATACTTCTTACCGATGGCGATATTTGTAATTTGTGCATCTTCAAGAACAATCCACATGCCTACATATCCGACAATTTCTTCTTTTGTTTCTACTACGAAATAGACTGCTTGTTTATTTAAGTTTAATTCATCCATAAATACTGCTTTTGTCCATGGTGATGGAAATGATTCCCGATCAATCCCCATCACTTCTTCTAAGTCACTTACTTCCATGTGCCGAATACTCATTTCAGTCATCTTTATTTGCCTCTTTTTGATTTTTTAACCAGACAGCCTCTGCCTCAGCCAGCCTTAAATAACTCGGAATCAGCCCGTGTGTTTCCTTAACAGACTTATTTAAACTGGCTAAATAAATCGCATAGGGCATAGACAGATGTTCAAGTTTATGAGGGATCACCGCATGTATTTGCCTAATTTCTTCTTCAAATAAATCAATATCTGGACTTAAAAAAAGCACCCTTTCAAAATGTTGAGCCCGCTCTAAGACAGCAGTAAACTCAATATTTGAATCAGCTAAATAAGGTTTAATTATGCCTGAATCACTTTCATAAATTCCAGCAAATACATTCCCGCGTCTAGCATCAAAGAAAGGAATGATTTTACCATCAAAATAATTTGCTTGATAGGCAAGCACTTCTAAACTCGAAACGCCTTTAACAGGGATATCTAGCGCCCAAGCTAGGGATTTAGCAACGGTCACACCGATCCGGATACCCGTATAAGAACCCGGTCCGTGTGCAACAATGACTTCACTCAATTGAGCGGGCTCGAGATTGACTGTTTGCATGAGATTTACGATGGCTGGCATCAAACGGCTTGAATGATCTTGTTTGACTTTCGTTGTCATTTGAGCCAGAACTTCACCTTCTTTAATTAATCCCAGCCCTAATTGCTGAGTAGACGTATCAATTGTTAAACTTAGCATGACTCTACACCTCTAATTAATGTTTCTACAATATTTTTATATTGATCTGTTGGATTTAGTTTGAGTAATCGACCTGTTTCATCATATTTAATTTCAATTTCTATAAGTTCTTTTGGTAAATAATCTGAAATAAACTGTGCCCATTCAACGACAGTCACAGCATCTGAATAAAGATACTCATCAAACCCGATATCTTCATCTGAATGTTCTAATCGATAAGCATCAATATGATTTAATTTAAGACGACCTGAATACTCTTTAATTATCGTAAAGGTTGGACTCGTCACAATCCTTTTGACACCCAAACCTTGCGCAAGGCCCTTAGTAAAGGTTGTTTTTCCTGCACCTAAGTCGCCTTCAAGTGTGATGACACTTCCTTTTTCTAATAAGGCACCTAGCTTCCTTCCGACTTCGATTGTTTCAGCTTCATTTAATAATTTAATTTCCTTCACATTCACACCTACTTAAAATGATTATATCCTTTAGGCTTTAAGACACTTAATCTTTGATTTTCTTTTAAATAAACCTTTGGCTGACTTGTTTTTTCTTTAACAAAACCTATTTTTGTTACTTGAAGTGCTTGTCTTTCTGCCTCATCTTTAATCTCTAACCAATTTGATTCGCAGCTTGTGCCTACTAACTCATAATCTTCTCCGCCTGATAACTGCCATTCCCTTGTCTTTTTATGATTGAAATCTTTAAGTGATTGAGAGATAGGAATGAGTTTTTCATCAATTTGTAAATTAACTTGAGAGGCCACTGCAATTTCATTGAGTTCGCTACTCAAGCCGTCACTCAGATCATTCAAGCAAAGACGTGGGATGTTTTTTAAATTATAAGAAAAGTTTACCCGTGCGCTTGGTCTCTGATGTCTTTCGATTAAATAGGCATCTTTTTCTTCTAAGTCATTTAATAATATTTCAAGACCCGCAGCGGCATCGCCGAGTGTCCCTGTAACAAAGATAATATCTCCCGGTTTTGCCTCATGTCTATATCTTACACGATTTGTTTGCCCGATAATAGTAATTGTCAGACTAAAGGCCCTTCCTCGAGTCGTATCCCCACCGATTAGATCCATTTGATAAGTTTCTGCCAACTCACGCATGCCTTTAAAACATGCTAAAACCTCATCATTCGACCAGGCAGCTGACTTTGTTAAACTCACCAGGTAACTGATTGGTCTTGCTCCCATTGCTGCTAAATCACTTAAATTTGCTGTTAGCAAGCGCTGACCTAAGAAATAAGGACTGATGCTTTTATCCTTAATAAAATGGACGCCCTCAACAAATGTATCCATAGCAATGACTGTTTCTTCTTGTGATAGATTTAAAACAGCTGCATCATCACCAATTCCTTTGATTGTTGTTTGATGATAATATTTTGGAGTAATTTTTTTAATGAACTCAAATTCATCCATAAACTCACAACCTTTTGTTTACTTCATCTTAGTTTCTCATTATTAGTCCCTTTATTCAATCTGTATGTTTAAGTTTACTCTTCCTTACATATTTAAACAAAGAAAAAACATACTTGCGTATGTTTGAGTGAGGAATTGAATCAGTTCTATTTTTTATTTTAGACAAATAAAAAAACATACTTAAATGTATGTTTGAATTTAAAATGGCGATCCGG
>JASLIE010000086.1 GCA_030152985.1 Bacillaceae bacterium | reverse complement strand
AGGTTTTGTTTTATTTACTTGAAAGTCAGTAAAGTCATCTGAGCGTAGCTCTGGAATGAATTCGATGAGTGCTTCTGAAATAGTTCCCTTATAAAAAACGTCAGATCCATATTTTTGAATGAGCTTTAATGTTTCAGCAAGCTCTGGCTGTTTTAAAAGGTCATTTGTTTCTAGAAGTTTATAGTCTGGAAAATAATCAGGCATATTTTCTGTATCCATCCTGTTTGCAGCACGTTCAAATCGATTAGCAAGTTGTGAATTAATTTCAAAACCTTCTGTTGCAATTTCAACAGCAGGTTCAATTAGTTTATCTAATGGAATGCTCCCATATTCTTTATGAACTTCCTCCATCCCTTTAACAAACCCAGGGATAGCGAAAGATTTCTCGTTTAATCCAGCAATAGGTGCTTGTTCGCGGTACTCGTATACAATGGGTTCTTCTTTTTTAGGGTCATTAACGAGTGCAACCCCACCCCCACCAATACCCGATCCGTAGGGTTCTACAACACCTAATACATAAGCGGTTGTAATAGCTGCATCAACTGCATTTCCGCCATTTTCAAGTATTTTCATCCCCGCATCAACAGCAAGCGGGTGAGAGGCACTTACCCCGTATCCATTACTATCGTCGAGTGCTTCTGTTTTATCTACACCATAATCAGGGCCTTTCTTTTTAGTAAAGACCCCTTGTTGAATATAAATGAATAGAACACCTACAAAAGCAATAATGGATAAAATCGTTATAAATTTTTTGTTCTCCACTTTAAAATCCACCTTTAATTACGTTTATTTAATTGGAATCTTAAGACTTTCTTTTGTAATTTCATAATCTTCTTTATTTAGTTTACCTGTCAGCTGTCGGTAAATTTTATTTTTATAATAGCTTGACTTGGTAGGAAAAGGACGTGTTGCACTTATTCGCATTGGAATAATTTCAAGTTCTTTATCGCCATTGTCGTAAACATGGAATTGAGCAATTGCACTATCTTTTGTTCGAGTCCAGCCCTGGTCAAAAATAAAGTTTCCGAGACTGTAAATAATGAAAGAATCTTGATAAACTTCAATGTTTGAAAGTACATGTGGGTGATGGCCTGCGATGACATCTGCTCCAGCTTCGACCATGGCGTGTGCAATATCAATTTGTCTTTCGCTAGGGTTATTATTGTACTCGATGCCCCAATGCACATTAACAAAAACATAATCAGCATTTAACTTAGCACGTTTAATTGTAGGTACAATGTTTTCAGGACTTGCTTTTGCAACACCTGGACCATATTTTGTTGCTGCGCTTCCTTTGACATAGGTATCTGTAAAACCAACAGTTGCAAGTGTAAGTCCATCGACTTCGGTATAGATAATGTTATTTGCATTTTCTTCTTTAAGTCCTGCTCCGACAACAGGAATTTTATATTCATTAAAGCTATCGAGCGTCTCTTGGAGTGCTACAGGGCCAAAATCCATCGTATGGTTATTAGCTAAATTAATAACTGAAAACCCTGCTTTTTTTAAGCTAGGTAAAATTTCTTTTTTTGATGCAAGGTGAATGTTTTTCTCCTGTGCTTCATACTCATTTTCATTATTTAAAAGAACTGGGTTTTCAAAATTTCCCGTAACAAAGTCCGATTGATCAAAGTAGGGTTGTACTTTTTCAAAAAAATAATCGGGTCCTTTTTTCTCGAGATTAATCTCAGTATGACGACCAAACATCATGTCCCCTACAAAAGAAGCTGTTAAAGCAGCCTTGTTTTTTGGCAGATCAACAGTAGTTGGACGTGCAAAAATGACGTAACTTAAAATAAAGGCAGCAGTAATAATTAAGAGTATGAGGGATTGCTTTTTTGTTTTCAGCTTATTCTTTTTTACATAAACTTGAATTTTTTCTTTAAAGGTTAATTTTTTTTGCATAAGCTCACCTTAAATCAAATAATAGAGACTTAGGATAATAAATGTTAAAGCACTCAATAAAATTGTTGTCCCTACTGTTACAACAACTCCCTGTCTCTCGATTGTATTTGCTATTAATCCAGGAACAATAACCCCAATCCCTCTAAACTCTAATATTTCAAAAGGCATGACTGGATAAAAGTAATCTAAAATTAGTTTCAGAGTAATCCCAACGATTAACATGGCAGAAAACTTTCTTCTTCCATATAAGATTGTAAATTTTCCAATAACATGAACAACGATAAAATAAGTAAGTAAACTAATGAAAATAATGACAGCAACAAAAATAGGCTGATCGAAGATTAAGGCAATATAGCCGGGAACAACAAGTCCAGCAGGTATAATACCTGTTCGTTCTGAGAATAAGAGACTTAAGACAATTCCGAGTACGAGTGCAATATAAAGGTCAGTTCCAAACATTAATGATTCTCCTTTTCATCTACTAATAATTCAATTAAAGGTTCTGCAGCCCCATGGATATTCCCAAGACCGAAGACTAAATTATTATGTAAGTTTTGCATAATTTTCAAATTAATTTCTGTTGTTGAGTATGATGTATAATCCTCAAGTTTTTCCGCTTGAATTTTACCGGAGTTAAAAGCCTCAACGACTGGCTCAATTGTTTCACCAATTAAAATTAAAGTGCCAATTTCTAAGTGTGGTAAGACATCTTCAGCAAATTGGATTGTACGATCTACCCTATCGCTTCTGCAATTCATAATAACGATTGAATGATTATAGGAGTAGCCGAGTTGACCAATACGCTTCCAAATATTAATTGTCGACGTTGGATCATTGGCAGCAAAAGCATTGATAAAATAACCCTTTTTATAGAGATAACTTAATTCATGTATTTGCATGGCTCCTGGGTCAGGGCGTGCGTTTAACATTCCACGCCGTGCAGTTTCATCATCGATATCAAGTGCACGTGCAACGGCTAAAGCTAAACTTGCGTTTTCAGGAAAGACCATGTAATTGAATTGACTTAAAAACTCATCTGTTATTTCATCGTTATTTGCGACAATTATTTCAGTATTTCGTTCTTTTGCTTTCTTTCGATAAAAATCAACATAAGGGCCGTCAGAGACAATTAATTTTCCCTTATAAGGTATTGTTGCAACAAAGGCTTCAGCAATTTGGTCAAGTGTTGGTCCCATGACATCGAGATGGTCTTCTAAGACGTTTACAATGACACCTATATTCGCTTGTAACATTTTATCTTGAAAGACAACTTGATAGTCTGGGTTGACAGCCATACACTCACTTACAAGTGCTTCGGCTTTTTTTTCAGCGGCAAG
>JASLIE010000056.1 GCA_030152985.1 Bacillaceae bacterium | reverse complement strand
AAGTTGTTTTGCTAAGAGGGGCGAGACGCCTGTAAGAATCGAAACAATTTGTCGGTCAATTCTTCCTTGATTGAAGTCGATTTTTTTAATAAAATCCTCTGCTTTTGCTTCTAACGGATTTAATTTATTTTGTGCAGGAGGTAAAATATAGTCTGCACCAGGTAAAATCGTTCGATGTCTGTTTTGAAAAGCGGGAATATGCTTTAAAGCATCTAAAATCTTTGTTTTATCAGAATTTAATAAAATAAGATTACTATGTCTCCCCATAATTTCAATAACAAGTGTTTGTCTTGATTCATCTCCTATTTCATTACGTGTTTTGAATTCAAAAGAAACAATGCGCTCTAGACCATCCTGTGTAATAGATTCTAAAATAGCGCCAGTTAAGTGCTTTCTAAGTAGCATGCAAAACATAGGTGGTTCATCCGGATTTCTATACTCATCTTTAGTAAGAGAAAATCGTGCATAGGAAGGATGGATCGAAAATAAAAGAACATGATTCTCTCCCTTATTTCGAATTGTAAATGCAAGTTCAGTTGCAGTTGGTTGATATATTTTATTTACACGTCCGTTTATTAGTGTTTTTTGCAGTTCGTTTGTGACTGCATAGGTCACAATACCATCAAATGTCATAATAAATCACCTCTTTATCTAGTATAGCACTTTCTAGATTATAAATATAAAGAGAATTAGAAAAAGAAAAGTCAATGATGTAGACTAAAGAAAAGGAGTTGAAGAAGGTTGAGAAGTATGACAGGGTTTGCTTATGAAACATTTCATTTAAATAAGGTAAATTATACACTTGAAATCAAGACAGTTAATAGTCGTTATTTAGATATTAAAATTAATTTGCCAGAAAATTATTCGAGCTTAGAAATGGCAATTCAAAAAATACTAAAAAAACATTTTTCACGCGGGCGGATATCTCTAACATTAAAAGAATCGATTGACTTAATTCAAAGCGAAACTCTCAGATTTAATTATGAATTGATTGAGCGTTATCTAAAAGAAGTTAAGCTACTTAAAAACAGGTATCATTTAAGGGAAGATCTTTCTCTTGAGTTTTTATTACAGTTACCCAATGTGATTACTTTTAAGAAAGAGCAGAACTCAAAGAACTTAGAGATAAGTCTCTTATCCTATGTAGAAAACATTTGTAATCAAGCTGTTAAATCGAGAGAAGACGAGGGAGAACGCTTAAAAGACGATTTATTAAAACGAAGTCACTATTTAAGAGAGCTACTTTTAGAAGTTGATAAGCAATCAGCGATCATGAAAAAATATCATCGAAAACGAATCAGTGAGCGAATTCAAGCTACAATAGACAATGAACGAATCGAAGATCAAATCAAGCAAGAGATTGCTTTGCTGATAGAAAAAGGTGATATTACAGAAGAAATAACTCGCTTAGAGAGTCACTTGAAATTATTAGAAACAACACTTCATCAAAAAACAGTTATCGGAAGAAAGCTTGAATTTATTATTCAAGAAATTCAACGTGAAATTAATACGGTTGGTTCTAAGTCAAATGATGCATTATTAAGTGAGTACGTGATTGAATTTAAGGGAGAGCTTGAGCGAATTCGAGAACAGATTCAAAATATAGAATAAAGATGAATTTTTTTTGCAAAAAAGGTATAATGAAAATTAGGAATCAGTAAAAAGGGAGAGGAACTGTTTTGGGTTTGCAATTAATAAATATAGGATTTGGAAATGTTGTTTCAGCTACACGAATTATCTCGATTGTCTCACCTGAATCAGCTCCAATTAAACGAATAATTGTTGTTGCTAGAGATAGCAATAAATTAATCGACGCAACCTATGGAAGAAGAACACGTGCAGTTATCATTACGGATAGTTCACATGTTATCTTATCAGCCGTTCAACCTGAAACAGTTGGACAAAGAGTTGTAACACATGATGAAATCTCAGACGAATAGCTAGGGGGAAGTTGATTGTTTGATGAAAGAGGTATTTTATTTATATTATCAGGCCCTTCCGGAGTCGGAAAAGGAACTGTTAGAGAACGTTTATTTGAACGTGACACAAACTTAAAGTATTCAGTTTCAGCAACAACACGTTCAATTCGACCAGGAGAAGAACACGGTGTTCATTACTTTTATAAAGAAAAAAAAGAATTTGAATCGATGATTGAGAATAACGAATTACTTGAACATGCTCAATATGTCGGTAACTATTATGGTACGCCACGTGCTTATGTAGAAGAGCAACTGTCAAAAGGACATGATGTTTTTTTAGAAATAGAGGTCCAAGGAGCTATGCAAGTCAAAGAAAACTTTAAAGAAGGCGTCTTTATCTTTTTGTTTCCACCAAGCCTAGAAGAGTTAAAAACAAGAATTGTTAATCGTGGAACAGAATCAGAAGAACTTGTTAGAAACCGTTTGAAGGAAGCACGTAAAGAAATTGAATTGATGCAAGAATATGATTATGTCGTCGTTAATGATAATGTCGATCAAGCAGTCGATAAGATTCAATCAATCGTAGTGAGTGAACACTGTAAGAGAGAGAGAATTGAAGCAGAATATCTGAACATTATAAAGGAGGAATCATAAATGTTAGAACCATCAATTGACGAACTACAAAAACAAATCAGATCTAAATACACGCTAGTTACTCTAGCAGCGGAAAGAGCACGTGTCATTTTAGATGAAGAACGCTCAGCAGTTGAAGAACCTAAATCGCTTACACCAGTTGGTGTTGCTTTAGAAGAAATAAATGAAGGTAAATTACGTGTAAAAAACGATTAATAATAGAAACCCTTGCCTTGCTTTACCTATTAAAGCATTAAGCGAGGGTTTTTAAATCTTAATTAAGTGAGGTTATAAACATGCAAAACAAACGCGTTTTATTAGGTGTAACAGGTGGAATTGCTGCTTACAAGGCTTGTGATTTGACGAGTAAATTAACTCAAGAAGGTGCAGATGTACGCGTTGTAATGACTGAAAGTGCGACAAAATTTGTATCACCTCTAACATTTCAAGCCTTATCACGCAACCCTGTTTATATAGATACATTTGATGAAAAAGATCCTGAAAAAATTGCTCATATTGATTTAGCGGACTGGGCAGAAATTGCAATTATTGCACCTGCAACAGCAAATATTATAGCTAAGTTAGCACTCGGGTTGGGCGATGATATGCTATCGACCATATGTTTAGCTAGTCGTGCGACAACTTATATCGCTCCAGCAATGAATGTTCACATGTATCAAAATCAAGCTGTTCAAAAAAACATGTTCACACTAACCGAGCGAGGCTATCATTTTATTGAGCCAGGAGCAGGTTATCTCGCCTGCGGTTATGTAGGTAAGGGAAGGCTTGAGGAGCCATTAGAAATTATAAAAGCAATTAAAAACCATCAAAATAAAGAGCAACCATTAAAGGGGAAAAATATCTTAATTTCTGCAGGACCAACACGTGAAGAGTTAGATCCTGTTCGCTTTTTTACTAACCGTTCAACTGGAAAAATGGGATATGCTTTAGCAAAAGAAGCACTTAATCTTGGTGCAAGAGTCACACTTGTGAGTGGACCAACGAATTTAATAAAAATAAACGGAGTCAAGACAGTTGATGTTGTTTCGGCAGCAGAAATGTATCAGGTCATGCATGACTATTATGAAGAAGCAGATATTGTGATTAAAGCTGCAGCTGTCGCTGACTATCGTCCGAAAAAAGTATCAAAGCAAAAAATGAAAAAATCAGAGGGCGAATTAAAAATCGAAATGGAAAGAACAAAGGATATTTTGAAATCCTTAGGTAAGATAAAAAAAGAACAGATTTTAATCGGATTTGCTGCAGAAACAGAAAAACATTTAGAGTATGGACGAAAAAAACTGGAAAGTAAAAACTTAGATGCGATTGTTGTTAATAATGTATCTGAACCAGGAGCTGGATTTGGCTCAGATACAAATATTGTTACTTTTATTACTGAAGATGATGAAATACCTTTTACAATCGATTCTAAAGAAGCTATTTCAACAGGTATCTTTAAAGAAATAATGAAATTAATGGATGACTTAAAGTGAAAATAGCCAAAGTTATTGTTGATGTGCCAGCAAGCACAGTCAATCAAACATTTGATTATAAAGTACCCAAAAAGTTTACTGATATGATTGAATCAGGTATGCGTGTTGTTGTCCCATTTGGCCCACGTAAAATTACAGGTTTTGTTATTGAATTGGTGAGTAAGTCCGAGTTTAAAAATTTAAGAGAAATTGAGGATGTTTTAGATATAACTCCGGTATTAACACCAGAACTTTTAGATTTAGGTAAGTGGTTAGCGGATGAAACCTTGTCACTTTACATCACAAGTTATCAGGCTATGTTACCTAACATGTTAAAGTCTAAGTATGAGCGACATATCGAAGTAAAAGAAAAGACTGAGCTACCAGATAGCATTAAAAAGTATTTTAAAAAATCACCTGTCCTATATGATGATTTATTACAAACAGATATCGATCTAGGTCTATTAAAAAAACTACTCCAAAATAATCAATTAGAGTTAAACTATCACGTGAAATCACAGGAAGTTAAAAAGTATGAAAGCTTTATTCTTCCGATTAAACAAGCTGAAGAAATAAAAGCATTAAAGTCAGACCTCAGACCTAATGCTCACCGTCAACTTCAGCTTTATGATTTTTTTATAAATCATCCAGTAGCAATTGAACAAAATGAACTGTATGCACGTTTAAATATAAATCGTGCTCATTTAACCCCCTTAATTAAAAAAGGAATCGTAAAGTTAGAAAAAAAAGAAATCTATCGTAACCCTCATCAGGTTGAGTTTGAGCAAACTGAAAAAATCAACTTAAATACTGAACAAAAAGAGGCATTAAATCCAATCTTAGAGGCAATAAATAAAGAGAAAACAGATACTTTTTTATTATACGGCGTTACAGGGAGCGGTAAAACCGAAGTTTATTTGCAAGCAATTGAACAAGTTATTCATCAAGAAAAAGAAGCGATTGTACTCGTTCCAGAGATTGCTCTAACACCTCAGATGGTTGAAAGGTTTAAAGGGCGTTTTGGAGAAAAGGTGGCTGTTCTACATAGTGCACTTTCAACAGGAGAAAAATATGATGAGTGGAGGAAAATTCATCGAAAAGAAGTTCAAGTTGTTGTAGGAGCAAGATCAGCAATTTTTGCCCCATTTGAGAATTTAGGAATTATAATTATTGATGAAGAGCATGAAACGACTTATAAACAAGAAGATAATCCACGTTACCATGCAAGAGATGTAGCAATTTATCGAGCTCAAACAAATCGATGTCCAGTTGTTTTAGGAAGTGCAACACCCACACTTGAGTCATTTGCACGGGCAGAAAAAAATGTTTATCGTTTATTAAAACTTTCACATCGAACAAATAATCAACCGATGCCAAAGGTAGAGATTGTTGATATGAGAGAAGAACTTCACAAAGGAAATCGGACCATGTTTTCAAATAGTCTAACCAAAAAAATGCAAGAAAAAATTGAACGTGGTGAACAAATTGTTTTACTTCTAAATCGTCGGGGTTTTTCTAACTTTGCCTTGTGCAGAGATTGTGGGCATGTTGAGACCTGTCCTCATTGTGATATCTCTTTAACTTATCATAAAGGTCATCAAGCACTTAAATGTCATTATTGTTTATATGAAATTCCCTTAGAAAAAGAATGTAAAAAGTGTCAAAGTGATTTAATTGGTTTTTTTGGAACAGGGACAGAACGTGTTGAAGAAGAACTCAATAAGCTTATGCCTGCTTATAAAGTGATTCGTATGGATGTTGATACAACAAGCAGAAAAGGAGCGCATGAGCGTTTATTAAATCGTTTTCGTCAACAAGAAGCTGATATTTTACTCGGAACACAAATGATTGCTAAAGGTTTGGATTTTGAGAATGTAACTTTAGTTGGTGTCTTAGCAGCAGATTCCATGTTACATCTACCTGATTTCAGGTCATCTGAAAAGACTTTTCAACTACTAACACAAGTAAGTGGAAGAGCAGGAAGACATAAACTGCCGGGTGAGGTTGTTGTACAAACTTATACACCTGATCATTACAGTATTTTATATGCGAGTGAATACGATTATTTAAAGTTTTATCAAAGGGAAATGACTATTCGTCGTACATTTCGTTATCCACCTTATGTTTATCTTGCACTAATTACACTTTCAGATGAGAATCTTTCGAAAGTGATTCAATCTGCCAATGAGTTTGCTCATAAATTAGGACTTGTCTTATCTAATGAATCTACGATACTTGGTCCAACTCCATCACCTCTAGCAAGAATTAAAAGAAGATATCGTTATCAAATTATAATTAAATATCGTTTTGAACCAGATTTATCTAGAAAATTGAAGATAGTTTACGATGCATTTGAAAAAGAATTGAAAAAAAACTTACAAATTGCTATTGATATTAATCCATATCATCTGATGTAAAGGAGAGTCATAATGAAAAAAATTGTTTTTATGGGGACACCTGA
>JASLIE010000045.1 GCA_030152985.1 Bacillaceae bacterium | reverse complement strand
TCATTTTTGGTAGCTTATCTACGTTTGCATGCGTGTCATTCATATGCATGACTGTTAAATCAAAGTCATCCCTTTCAGTTTCTTTAGCTGAATCCTTCACGTCAAGTTGCACTAAGACAGGTTCATGGTCACTTGCACGATTGTGCATTTCAGTAAAATCAGCATTCACGTGTAAGATATCGACTTCTGCTGTGTCTGCTAATTCATTTGAAACTAAAATGTGGTCTAGCACTTGTGAGTTGCCTTGGAAAACGTATGTGTAACGTTCTTCTAGTGCTACTTTATTAATCATGTTTGTTAAATGTTCGCCTTCAAGCGTTTTTAAAACAGGCGAGAATTCAAAGTCATTCATGTCACCTAAAACGACAACATTTTCCGACTCATTCTCTGTTTTAATTTCATCAACAAACTGAGCTATTTCTTTAGCACTTGCTAGACGCTGTACTTCGCTAATTAATTTTGGTGGTTGGTGCTGACCGAAAGTCCCTTGGTCACCGCGTTTTGAATTTAAATGGTTTGCAATCACAACAATTGATTCACCTTCAAATTCAAACTGAGCTGCAAGTGGCTTACGTGAGTTTTTAAATGATGAGTGGCTTGGATTAATTCGGCCTGGGTTAACAGAAAGTTTACCATCTTTATATTCAACTTTTTCAGTTGCTGAGCCTGGCTCTCCGTCTGTTAAACTGACTCTTTGTGGGTTATATAAATAACCGACACGAATATTTCCGTTTGGTGCGCCCCCATCTTGATTATATTCTGGATTAATATTAACGAAATCGTAAGTCGGTCCACCAGCCGCTTCAATTTCTTTAATTAAACGTTTAAAACTTTCAGATGCATCTGCATCATTTGGTCCTGCATCTTGACCGTTATTGTCTTGAACTTCTGTTAAACCAACAATATCTGGTGCCTGCATATCTTGGGATATTGCCCGGGCAATATTTTCAGCTTTTGCATCAGGTGTTTCTTTTGCTGACTTATTTGCCGAGAAGTTCTCCACATTATATGCTGCGATTGTTAGCTTTTCATCATCTTTTTTAATTGTTGTTGTTTGTGGCTGAGTATCGCCTTCTTCAAAGGCATTTTGAATGTCTTCAAGTTCTGCATAAACTTTATAGTTTCCAAAGCCATAGTTCACAACACCCGTCACTTTTTCTGTAAAATGATCCCCCGTTTTAACAGCAAGATCACGTGCTGGACCATTTGGCTGGAGCTTAAATTGAATAATTTGAGATGCTGGTCCTTCTTCAGTTAATTTTAGACCGCCGTGAACTGTGTTTGTTTCAAACTCTTCTGTCACAACAGCTAAATCACCATGTTCTTGTGGTGCAACTGCTTTTGATTCAGCAATCTCAACACGCATCCCTTCTAAACTCTCCCAGTAATCAATGGCATTCTTTTCTGGGTCATATGTGTCAAAACCATCTTCGCCAATGACACGGTCTGGAATATCTGACGATTTTACTTTGATTGCTTCGGGTAATTCGACATTTTCTTTGAGCACTTCAACTTTTCCACCGCGATCATCGCGTGCGTTGATTTGTGTCACAGATAAATCAAATTTAGCACGGTCATCATAACCGTCAATATGGTATTCATCTACCTTACCTGATACTTTTACTTTTGTACCAACAGCAAGTTTTTCATCCTTACCTGTATAGACAATGACTGCTTCTGATGTGTTTGGATTGTCATCATAGTCAGCTTCTTCTGCTTGCAGGTGGAAGTAATGTGCACCACGAATATCATAAGTGTAAGTGACAACGCCTTCAACACCTTCAACAACTGTGCCTTTAAGTGGTGATTCGTGTCCTTCACCTTGAATGGCATGGATTTTTAAGTTTTCACTTTCATAGACTTGATATTCAAAGCTTTGAACTTCTGATGCGACACCGTCTTTCATCGCAACTGCTTGGATGACTGTATCTTCATCAATAAGGAGTGGCTCTGTATAGACTGTGCTCTTATCAGTTGGTTCACTCTGATCTAATGTGTAATAAATACTTGCATCTTTTGTATTTGTTTTGAGTTCAACTTCTGTTCCTTTTGGAATGGTTCCGCTTGCTGGAGTACTATAGACCGGCTGAATGACCGAGTCATCTGCAATCACATCTTGCTTATTGCGCGGGATCAGTTGATACTGTCCGTCAAACTCCGTCACAATACCAGTGATCTCGTCATAGGTCTGACCGACAACAAGGTCTAGGGTATTTGTTTCATCACGAACTGTGAAGTTTGTCCCGTCTGTTGCCTCATAGTTTGCCCAGTTCCCACCATCTTGAACATCAGTGAGGGTCACCCCATTTAGCTTAACGAGTTTTGATTCGTTGGCTTCATTTAATTCTTTAGCAGTGATTTCAGTTGCTGTAACTGGTTTTTCCCCTTTTTTCTCAAGCAGTTTTGCTGAGTCAAGTTGAAGTAAGCCACGGTAATCTTGTAAATGCCCTGTTACAAGGACTTCATCTCCAACTTGAACGTCTAATGAAGTCGGTCTGACAGCGAGTCCTGCACTTTCATCTTGGATGTGCAGTGTATTTTTCAACTTAGCTGTCACAAGACCTGTCACTGTGACCTCGCCTGTTCCTTTATCACGTGCTTCTTTAATTGAAATAACTTCAACTTCTTTATCCTGACCCGCTTCAGACTCTTCTGGATCAAGTTCGTCTACAAAAGACATTTCCTTGGTGTTTTTAAGTCCATGATTAGAAAAATATCTTTCTAATTTACCTCTGACAAGGACTTTTTTCCCGATGTTATCAGGATTTGACTTTAAACCAAATTGTGTCCTTAAGTCACCTTGTGGTAATTGAATAATTAAAACTTTATCGAGGTCCGTCTGATTTGCCTCATCAGCGATCACAAGGTTAGTATCTGCCTTTACATTTTCTGTTTCGATAGTCTTTTCGCTGACTGCATGACCTACTATGTAGCCTTCAACTGTTTGTTCAGATCCATCATGGTCTAAACTTCTTGCTTCTTTAACAGTTAAAGTCGCTTGCTCTGCTCCTGCAACCGGAATCATTGCAAAGTTAGAAAATACGAGCAAAACAATCGTTAAATAAATAAAGAATTTCTGCTGCATCTTTTGATGTGCTTTTCTCATTCGCTTCTCTCCTTTGTTTAGATATATTCAATTATTAGTATAGCATTTTATTGTAAAAAAGCTGTAATTTATATGTAAATTAAGTATTAAAAAAAGACGCTAGGCGCGTCTTTTCATAAAATAGAGGATAAGGGTTGTCACAGTTGTTGCCATATAGGTGATCAGGAGGAGCCTGAGTAAAATAAATTCACCCGAGAGTTCAATATAAAATAAATGAATGAAAATAAAGACGATGATGCTTGAATAAAGAATCCTAAAACTAATATCGATACTCGTTTTTAAAATATTTCGATAAAAAATATCAACCTCTAAGCTACTACCAAGTAAGCGTAGATTGACAAATCCATCTAAACTTAATGCGATTAAAAGCAGGGCAAAAGCCTTCTCTATTTCATCATTCATGACTAAAACGATTGAGACAATCATGGCAATTAAAGGAATCCATAAAACTAAAATTTGATTCGATACACGACGCGTTTCCATCTCGCTTCACCTCTATTTGTTTGGTTTTATACCGGTATAGATGATTTCCCAAATCCATTCCGACCACTGCCCTAGCTCCATTTCAATTGAAGATGGTTTATTAATCGTATTAAATAATAAGCTGACTAAAACCTCTGTTGGGATTTCCTTTCTGACGACGCCTTCTTTTTTCCCATATTCAACGATTCCCTGAATATCTTCTATAATTTCTAAATGAGCCTTTTTAAATTTTACTAAGAGTGAGTCCATATTAAGCAGTTCTACCATTTGTAGCACATGATGGATATGTGCATATTTAATCATTAATTGAATCAGTGAGAGGAGTTGTGCTTCTCCGTTTGGAATGCGTCTAATTTCCTTTAAATCTCTCATGAATTTATCCATCAAATCTGACATATAATCAGCAATCAACTCATCTTTTGAGCTATAATATTCATAAAGTGTACTCCGACCGATGCCGAGACTTTTTGAAAGAACCGAAAAATTAAAACCACCATAACCGAGTTCAAGTAAAATCTCTTCTGTTTTTTTCATTAAACTCAGTTGGTCTAATCTTCTTTTCTTCATTCCTCATCACCTTAATTTCATATATTGTCTCTTAAATATACCATATTTGACCTTTAAACCGTAGCGCTTTTAATGTAAAAAAAGACTAAACACTTGTTTAGTCTTCAATCGGAAAAGCAAAACTTGGTTTGTGCTTTAAATCACTTAAAAGTAAGTGACTCTTACTCCCCATATCTTTTTGATACCAATAACCTGATAAATAAGCACTCAGCTCTTCTCGGTTATTGACGCGCTTATCTTTTAATTCATTGAGTAAAAGTTTGATTTGTTCTTCTGTTAATACGTAATCATTAACCTTAATTTCCATCCTTCTTCTCCTTTATTGCTCGTTGATACAAACGCTCATTTCCTTCCGCTAAAAGACGGGCAGTCTCATCAAAATTATCTGAGCTCAATCGGCTCATTTCCTCCTGAGTCAGTAAGTGGGTATAACCATAAGGTATCATCTTCCCACCTAGACCAGCCCGCATGATGTAGGCCGCCTTTTCTCTTTCTATCTCTTCAAAACGACTTCCCGGAATCGCTTGCTTGAAAAAATCGAGCGCCTCATCACTTTTAAATACAAGTAAAAAACGCTCTTGGATAAAGTCAGTTTGATGCCTGATAAAAAACTTTTCTTCCATTTTTTCACCTCAAAAAAGGAATCTAAGCCTAAAGTTAGCATTCGATTCCTCCTACTTATAATATTCTAAAAATCATTGGAATACGGTAACGCTCGCCGCCTTTTGCCTTAACAGCTGCAATGATGGTAAAAATAAAATAAAGCAGACCGAGAATTGGTAAGAGCACAATCCCAACTAAAACAATGACAAGTAAGCCTGCAATGAGCGAATAAACCGCGTAACTAATAAAAAAGTTAAAGTATTCTTTCCCATGATAATCAATAAAATCCGAATCATCGCGCTTTAATAACCAGATGAGTAAGGGGCCTAAAAAGGCTGTAAATAAACTGACTATATATATTAACATCGCGAACATTTTATCGTCTTCAGTAGGTCTTGGATTAATAATCTGAGTTTCCATTTATAACACTCCTTTACATTTTCTTATTCTGATACTTTAATTTTAAACTACTTAGCAGGAGTCTTCAATAGTTTTTTTATTTTGTTATACTTAAGGTAAGGACTGTGAGGTGCTCAGAT
>JASLIE010000253.1 GCA_030152985.1 Bacillaceae bacterium | reverse complement strand
TTGGCAACGATATTCACCATCTGGTTTGGAGGCCTAGTGGGGAAAATCTCTGCAATTCTAGCTCTTACGAATATAATTTTGATTTTTATTGCCATCGCCTTGGATCAAATGGGGCGTTGAGAGTATGTGTTTATTTTAAGTGTGTTATTGATAATGCAAAAAAACTATAAAACAAAAAATATGATATAGATAAACTATTAGAGTATTAAATTCCTATGGAGGTGTGCTTAGTGGATCAGAAAGTTAGTAAATTAGTTGAGATGACGAAAGAGAAGTTTGGTTTAGCTAATTATTATTTAAAAAGTTATCACTTGAATCGTCATGTTGATTTATTTCAAAAAACGGTCTATACATTAACGACGGAATGGTTTCCGAATGAGATAGAAAAGTTAACAGAGGATTTAAATCCGCCTGGGACTGCATTAATTGAAATGGATCTTCACACTGCTCAATATAAGCGAGTTATTTTTGTTCGAGGTCAGACCTATGCGAAAAATGGTCTTCATTTTGAAAAAAAGGATAAGCAAAGTATTATCGACTGGATTGAAGAAGAGACTGGTTTGAGCTATGAGAAGCAGTTTCAACTTCAAAAAGAAGAAGCGGGAAGATTGGTCTTTAGGGAAGTGTTTGAAGGGGTGCAGGTTTTCCCGTCCGGATTAATTGAAGTTAACTATAATAGTGAAGGTGATTTGACCTTATTTTCATTATCTGGTTACTATCCGTCTGAAAATATCGTTCAAAAAGAAACATATACGTTGAGTTTTGAAGACACTAAACATTTATTTAAAGAACACCTACACCTTATAAACTTTCCTGTCTATGAGGAAGAGAAGTTGATTTCAGTTTATGGAATAGAGGAAGTCTTTATCAGGAACAAGGAAATGAGCAAGATCTCCTTTGAGCCCCAGGCTAACACAAAATCTTTGACACAGGTCAATCGTCAGCTAGTTTACAATAAAGAATCAGCTCGTCCTTTTGTAAGAAAGGAAATTAATCCGTTTGAGACGGTAACTGCTGAAGAGGCTTTTTCTTTTGAGCCAAGTTTGGCATCTTATCCGATTACTCAGGATGAAGAAGAAAAGTGTTTATTAGGTGTGAAAGGCTTTTTAGCAGAAACCTATCCTGAAGACTCAGGACTTTGGACACTAAAAACGCTTCATCGAGAAAGTAATTATATTCATGCGGTTTTAAGGCTAAATAAGGAAAATAACAATCTATTTCAAAGAAAATTAACGCTTATAATTGATGCTGAGAACGATCATGTTATCAATTATGTAGATAATAAATCCCTGTTAGAAATGTTTGATCAGTTCAAAGCACCTGAAGCTGCCAGCATAGATAAAGAAGAAGCTTACGAGAACTTAAAAGCTTTTTTAAGCTAGACCCTCATTATGTTTATGACGCTCCAGCAAGGACATACGTTTTATGCGGTAAATTAGATTGTTCATATGGAATCGATGCCAGCACAGGTGAATTATTATTATTAAGTGACTTAAACTAACTTGATGAAGAACAGAGTTTTTATATTGCAGAAGAGGAGCTCTAACTGAAAAGTTAAATAGATCGAAGCAAGGGATTAGGAAAAACGTAATAATTGGAAATTAAATGGTATAATTAAAGAAATATAAAGAAGCAGCCAAGTCTTATGTCAAAAGTAATTGTCAACCGAGTGAGATGTAAGAAATGTAACGACGTAATTTCATCAAGCTATCGACATGATTTAAGAAACTGTGCCTGCAATTCAATTTACATTGACGGAGGAACAGATTATCAGCGCTGTGGTTGGAACAAGCTGATTTAGATGAGGTCATATATTTAGTGAAAGAGATTGCTGATGAAGTCATGGCCCGTAAGCTTAATCTTATAATAAGCTTATCATAAGGATGTGTTTAGAAAACCAATAAATTAATGTTTAAATTTAGTGTTCTTCTAATTTTTTAAATGAGTAAAAATATGCACATTGACTTAGGTATAGTAAAGATAGTAAATAAAAAAGGTGGTTATAAAATGGATGAAAATTTAATTAACTATGAAAATTATGTAGCGCATAAGCGTAAGTTTGGTCATGTATCAACGTGGGCTCTCTGGGATGAATCGATTGTTGATATAAAGGCAAGCGATATAGAAAATGACTACGCACTAAGGAAGAAGTTGCTGATAGCTAATTCTGAAATGGAATATAAGGAGAAAGGGTTAGAGCAATCACTAAACGGTGATGTTGTTTTACTGGCATTAAATTTTTCATGTCCAAAAGAATCAGTAAGTAATCCGAATCCACTGTTGCGAGTACTAAATGAATATAAAGATGAGGTACATAATAGAAAAAGATATGAAGAGCTGAAACAGCTTGTTCAAACAGATGAAAGATTTATGTTTTTATAATATGTATGTACCAGCTGGACGCCGTTACGCACCGGAATTTATTAAGTCAAATATTTTAAGAGGTGCCTATATGACGGATTTTATTAAATTCGTCGAAGATAGAGGGGAAGTTATCCCAGCAGGTATTCCAGATTCAAATTCAGGAGCTGATATTATTACGGAATCTCTATCAAAGGATAAGATTGGTATTCAAGCAAAAGGCCTAAAAGAAGAATTTGATTTATTGGGAATAAAACCCAAAGTTATTATTGTTGTAAGTTCAAAATTAAATCGTAAGAGTGTTAGAGAGGCGATTGAAGAAGCGCTAGGATATAAACCGCATTTTGAGGTTCTACACCATTACACACCAGGAGGGAGCTCATATAGAAAAAGAGGTTATGAGTCTTATGAGGAGATGTATGGCGCAGAAATAAGGCAGATTATCAAAAATATTGAAGCGGATATAAATTAATAACTGGGATACGTTACATTATAAACAGTAAAAGATGTCTCCTAGGGAGTTAAAAGTCGCATGTTCAAAAGAGAATGAGTTTTGCAATTAATTACAATATCTTTATGATAAAGTAAAGATATTGTGATTTGTTAATTTTGTACCATAA
>JASLIE010000221.1 GCA_030152985.1 Bacillaceae bacterium | reverse complement strand
TAAATGACAAATCAAAAGACTTGTTGCAAAAACCACAAGACCTTAGCAATCCATTTGCTTTTGTTTTACATAGTGATTTTATTTTTGCTGATTATGGTGCTGAATTTGAAAAACAATTTAAAGACATACGTTCTCAAGTCGATGGGAACTACAACCTTTTAAACAAAGAAGAAAACGTTAGTTTTAATGATTATGTTATTGCAGACGTAGATGACCTGTATTATCCAGAAGCAAAAAGCATCAAAGGGTTTGGGCGAATGTATGAATTGATGGTTCGTGATGATAACGAAAAGGTTGTTCCATTAATCGTCGATTTCCGTGTCGAAAAAATGAATAAAAAGATTAGCAATCAAAGGGCTGAATCTGGTAGAATAGTATATGAGATAGATAGCGATATTAAAGTTCTAGTAAAATCCAATGTGGAAATCAAAAATATTGGAACTTACGAAAAAATCGACTTGGACGATGATATTAGCGATCTTATTGATGCTGTGCTGAAAGATGATGGTGATAAAGGAGGAATCGTCTTGATGCCATTACCTTCAGTTAAGAAGGAACTCTTAAATGATCTACTAGACGGATAAAAGAAACGGGGTCGGTAATGTGAAGAAAACACGTTTAGAGAATAATCATTTGCGTGGTAAAATTATGGAAACATTTAAAAGAAGCGACATCGACAAAAGTGATCTAGCGTCAAAAATAAAAATTGACGAATCAACAGTCGATGAAGTTATTCGAGAGGAATATTTGATTAAGAAGAATGATGTGATGGCAATTCTTGATCAAAACCGACTTAAATAAGATGCGAAATAAAAATCGCATCTTATTTTAATTTTACCCTTGACATTAGCCTTTTGGCTTGTTATTATATAGAAGCTTCGGTAAAGAACCTTGTGTATAAAGGGAATTGAACCCCTTCAAGGATACGAAGTTTACCCAGTCGTGTGCAGTTATGCAGGTCACTGTCCTGAACTGATGACACGTTATCTTCCTTTGGAAACTTAGGAAGGTGATAGTATCGTAAAGATACAAAACAAACTTGGTAGTGCAAAAGTATTGATAAGAATAAAACACCGAAAACTTATCGGCAACGAATAAAGGTCGTGACTCAAAAAGGTCATGAATCTTGCAAGAGAAAAGTTAGATGATAATAACTATCTGTGATCTTGTTATATCAGGGAGTTGCTTGAGTAGTTGATGTGTAGTGATACACTATAAGATAAGAATCGGGTACGAGTAGCGGAAACTACTTCAGATGATCAACTTTTATTTAAAAATTATGAAAAGTTAAACTCTGAATTCACGTGAAAGTTGCGTTTGAAACGGCGTACATACAATAGGTTATCTTCGGATAGCTGAAGAAGAAGTAAAGAAATTGCTAGCTTTACTCAGACTTCTTCGTATGTTGGTTGAATAATTCTCGGCAATAACTTGAGTAGAATAAAAAGCCTTTACCGAAGCATTTTTTATTTAAGTTTTCTTAAAAACTTAAAACGTCTTATTTACGTTGTCACTTTACAGCTAGACTGATTATCTACGTATGTAATGTGTAATAAACAGTTCGTCACTGTTAATAAACACTTGAAGCTAATCCCTTCAAGTAATAAGATAGAAGGTGTCGCCTTAGGGCGGCACTTTTTTTATGCCTTTTTGTTTGTCACTATTTAGAAAGTGATGTATAATATATACTATAAAATTGTTTAAAACTTAAAAACTAAAAGGAGTGCGTATAGATATGAGTAAAAAGATATTAATTCTAGCTGAAAAACCTAAGCTAGGTCGAAAAATAGCACAAGGTATAACCATAGAAACTGGTCAATACTTTAAAAGAAATGATAACTATTTAGAAAGTGATGACTATATTGTAACTTGGGTCTTAGGTCATGCTTTTGAACTAAGGGATTTAGAAGAATATATTCCAGAATTTAGGGATAAGCTTAAAGCAGGTGAGAAAGTAACATGGGTAGATAGTAAAGATCATCTACCATACGTGCCAGAAAAATTCCTGTTTAAAGCAAAGAAAAGCGAACCTTATCCAGTTTTAATAAAAAATATCAAAGGCTTATTAGCAAGAGATGATATTGATTTTGTTGTTAATGCTAGTGACCCTGACCGTGAAGGACACACCTTGGTCAACTTAACATTGATGCAATTAAAAAATCCTTATCCAGTAATGAAATTAGACACCGTTTCTCAAAGTCCAGAAGCTTTGGGTGAGAACATGAACCATTTAACAGATAACAAAGAAAAACACAATGAGTTTACTGAAGGTGTTACACGTATTTTTGTTGACTGGGCTTACGGGATAAACTATACACGTTATGCAACATTGCAGTCTGGTGCATTACAACGAGTCGGAAGGGTTATTTCTGCCATCGTTAATATTATTTACGAACGACATATGGAAATTGAAAACTTTGTACCCGAAGATTTCTTCGAGCTTTTAAGTGAAGAAGAAACAAAAGGTGAAAAAATACGTTTAAGAACTAACCTTAAAATGAAAGATCGTAAAATGGCTGAAGATTATGCACAACAATATAATCAAGCCAAAACATTTGTGTCTGAAATTGAAACGGTCGAAAGAAAGATCCGTGCACCTAAACTTCATAAACTGACTACAATCCAAAGTGAAGCAGGTAAGCTTTATAAAATGGATCCTAAAACTACATTGGCAATCATGCAAGACCTTTATGAATCAGACTTCATAACTTATCCAAGGGTTTCTAGTGAATACTTAGCAACTGGTGACAAAGAAGAAGTTCAGCGTGTTATTGATGCACATAAAGCTGAAGGCAGTGACATTAAATTTAAAGATAATAAATCTATTTTTGACGATAGCAAGATTGATGATCACGGTGCTGTTATTTTAACGACTAAAATACCAGGACCAAATGATTTAACAGGATTAAAAAAAGGCATATATGATATTATTGCCAATAGATTTAAGGCAGTCTTTGCTGCAGAGGATTGTATCGTTGATCGAACTACTATTACGATCGAAGTTGAAGGTTTAGATGAATTTAAAATCAAAGGTGATGTTTATAAGCAAGAAGGTTGGAAAGCTTTCGAAAACACCAAAACAGATGATGATATCTTACCACCATTAAATAAAGGCGATATTATCAATGCGGACTTTAAAGTTCAAGACAATCAAACAACGCCACCACCACTCTATACAGTTTCATCACTAGCCAAGGTACTAGAGAACCCATTCGCAGAAGAATCTAAAAAAGACTCTGAAGATGACGATGATACTGAAGAGTATAAAAACATGTTGGCAGGATTGTCCATCGGAACTCAATCTACAACATCTCAAATTATTGATAATGCAATTAATTCAAATTACATTAGTTTAAAAAATAATAAGTATGATATTACTGACACTGGTATTATGTATATAGAAATCTTAAGATCTTTGGGAATTGATATTACTAAAGAAAGTACAGCACTGTTAAACAAAACTCTTACTGATGTCAGGAGAGGAAACACTACACCTAAAGAGGTTTTATCTGAAATAGAAGAAGAAATGAAAGAAGTAATGGCTAAAGAAGTTAAATTTAATGAAGAGCTACAAAAGAAACTTCAAAATAAGCGTGCCCCAAAAGCTTTTGCTAAATGCGGCTATTGTGGACACGATGTGTTCAGGGTTAGAAATAAAGAAAACAGAAAACAAATTATTGGCTATTTCTGTCCTGGTTGTAAGTTGAGTCTTTATAAGAATAATCGTTTCTTTGAAGCAATTGGATTTAATTTAACCGATGCACGTGCTAAAACCTTGTTTGAAAAGAAAAAGATTTCTGCAAGTAGTTTGAAAAGTAAAAAGGGAACAACATATAGTGCAAATATCTTGATGTCTTATGAACCAGAAAAGAATAAGTACCCGCAGTTTGATATGAAGTTCCCGCCAAGAAAAGGGGGTAAGAAAAAATGAATGAAAGAACAAAAAAGATTGTCATCTTAAGTACAATCTTAGTTCTGCTATTGGCAGGACTAGGATTTGGT
>JASLIE010000206.1 GCA_030152985.1 Bacillaceae bacterium | reverse complement strand
AGAGTAAACTAGCTAAAACAAGTGCTAATCCTGTTAAATAAAAGATCAGTGTACCTATACCTGCTGTTGATGGTAACTCCCAATTTGATTTTGAGTTTTCAACCTTTAATTCAAGATGTAACTCATCTGCAGTAATTTCAACATCAATTGGTTTTTTAAGTAAGCGATAACCCTCTGGCGCTTTTGTTTCGGATAGCTCATATTTACCTAAGTCTAAATCTTGTATAATGAAGGATCCCTTATCATCTGTCACAGCTGTAGCAACTACATTCCCTTTTTTATTACGCAGTTCAAACTCTGCACCAGCTAAAGACTTTTCTGTCTCTGCATCAACCTTATTTACTGTTAAGCTTCCTTTTTTAACCGGTGTATTTGTGATTGTAAATCCTTTTTCAGCATCACCTGTTACACTGCTCTCGAAGCCATCAACCTCATGTTCAACAACTTCGTAAACATACTCACTATTGTCTTTATCATAAAGTTCAAGGTCTTTAAAGACATACTTCCAATCTTCTTCTTTTTCAACCTCAACTGTCTTTATAACTTTTCCATTCTGTAATAAATCGACCGTAATGCTTTCTGGAACATTAATTTTCTCATTATCACTTGGTTTTGTGTTTATATTCCACTTTTTCTCAACTTCAAGATCTAAACTAGCATCCATGTAAACACAGACTTGCTCAGGTTCAACCGGCTGACCATGTTCAGTAGCAACTGCAAATGAGTTACAAGCTGCACGATCAGAAGGCTCATTATATTTGTTTAATATGTTTTTCTCTACTTCTTCCTTCTCTGGTGCTTTCATAGAAAAAAGAACCTCCATACCTGCACCAGCTATCCATTCTTCACCTTCAATTAATTCAATTTTAAATGAATGGATTTTACTCCAATCTGCTACTACAGACTCTTCTTTCCAATTTGGATCTTTTGCTTGACTTGGATTAGATAATTGCTCTGTTGTTTCTGGGTATTTAGTATAACGAATTAAATCATCACGCTTTGGTGTCTTCTCTTCACTATAAAATACCTTGACCTTGTTTTCCCATTCTTTTGGTAACTGAATAGGTCCTTTCATTGTAGGTGTAAATTTACTTCCACGAGAGATGTTATCTGTAATCCCCAAATCTCCAACAGAAGGTAAAACGTCAATTAATGTCATTTTTGAAATATCTTTTCCAGTTGTATTCGTTAGATGTAGTTTATAGTCAATATTACCTCCTGGAGTTGTTTGTCCGAATGTACTCCAATCCTCATCGAGTTCACCCTTAACAAACTTTTCTGTCTGTAAATCGTACGAACCTCGAATTGTGTAAATGTTTCCTGATTTAATCCGTGGCTGATCTGTTATACCATCACCATTTAAATCATCTTCATCTCTTTGGAGAATTGTATCAGTAATTGAGTTTCCTTGTGAGTTTGGTACTCGCAACTCTCCATCTCCTGAAAAACCATAAACATCGAACTTAAGAGAAGTTGAACTTCCTTCAATTATGTCAACATCTATTAACGCCTCAATTGATTCACCATAACGTAAATATTCTTCGTTCCAAGTAAACTTAATAAGTTGACGACCTGTTCCCTTATAATTTTCTACAATTTCATAACTTCCACCTTTTTCATTTGAATACTTCGTTGACGGATTGTTACTTATCCTCACATCCACAGGAAGTAAAACAACTGCTTGTAAGTCTTCTTTCATTGAGTATGGTGATGTAGAACGGTTATCTAATTTTACTTTCATTTTATTAGACCCGTAAATAACTTCACCTTTAGCATGATCTTCTAAAGACACACCTATAGTTGCTATAGGGTAGGCATTTACTGGTTTCTTAATAACATAAACTTGTCTTGGAGTTGTCCAGGAAATATCTTTTAACCAATCGTCTCTTGAATCATACTCAAAGTGACTAGGATTATACATGTCATTGCCATCATGGCCACCATAACCTTTAGCAGTCCAATAATTTTCTATTTGACCAACATAACCTTTTTTCACTTTAAAGTGGTGGGCAATTCCTTCTTCTGCTGTATACATACCTGCAGGTGCATAATTAAAGGAATATTCAATATCACTGACAGTATCGCCTGGGTTTAAATTCATATCTTCTCGACTATAGTGCGTGTTATCCTTTGCGCTCTTTACTAACAGGACTCTTTGTCCATTAACTGTCCCGTAAATATCATATTCAGGATTTCTGTCTAGTTTTTTTAAAGGTTCTAAAAGTTCACCAGAACTATCTCTAGCATAGTATGAGTAATAGGGATCATAATGCCATCCTGGCGGGGTTGTGATACCATCCAGTATTAAATTAGGGTCTATATGATACTTATAAGAAAAATTTTTTAAATCATAATGTTGTCCCTCATATAAAGACACCATATCAAGGTTAAATACTAAATAAGCGTCGTCATAAACGCTTGGTCGCGGATTGAAATCTCCATCTCCAAGAATGTCGCCTTCTCCATTACTCGGACCATAGTGGCCAGGAATATAATAATCACCACTCTTATCCCTAGAAGGCTCTTTACCAAAAATTGATATAGTGGCTTCGGATTCATCTGATAGAAAACTATCATCAATTAAAATAGCTTGTGCAGTTGCTTCATTTTTTTGCTTAGTAAAAGAAGATGAACTTGGATCCGCCCTCAACCAAACTTCGATCGTTTCACTAAACAGAGAATCGTTAGAGCTATCTTGCTTTTCTAAGCTATCTACATCAATATTCCAAACTAATTGATTACCACTCTTTTTAAAATTTTGTCCTTGATGCCCCCATATGAATGAATCTACATAAAGAAGTCCTTCAGGAAGTTTATCTCTAACTTCTATAGTACTCCCTTCTTTTAAATACATTTGACCGATTTCTTTTTTGGGTACCTCAACCTTAATAAGCCATTTCGTTATATGGTCTGGCATAGCTGGTTTTTTTACAAAGTTCTTCCCATCCCATACCTCACCAGTATATGTTTTATTAATTGTTACAGAAGATGAGGACTTAACTTTTACAGTTGCTTCATCTTCTATTTTTTGAACTTCAGATGATTTAAAACTGACCTTAGCATCCAGACTAGTTTGATTTGGCGTATAACCATTTTTCGTTTCTACCTTTATAAGCTTTTCATACGTTTGACCTGTCTTTAGTCTATCGAACTCGTATATTAACTGTTTTTCTTTTTCCTTAAATTCAGGTGTAACACCTGCTATTTTAAGCTCTGTTAAGTCTTGTGTAAACTCAGTATAATCATTTAAAGGTAAGTCTACTATAATTTGCGCGTTCTTATATTCCTTTGGCGAAATAGCACCTGTTGTTTTAAGAACAAAATTATACATGGCTGCTTTTCCAGACTCTACCTCTTTTTTATAAGGTGATA
>JASLIE010000180.1 GCA_030152985.1 Bacillaceae bacterium | reverse complement strand
TCAATAAACTAAAAGAACTTGCAGTTGAAATTCGCTTAGAATCACCTGTTAAAACGATTGAATATGGCGAAAACTTTCATACCATTCATTTAAATGATGGGAAAAAAATCAAAACAAAAGCACTGATTATTGCGGTTGGTGGGAAGTCCGTTCCACACACCGGATCAACCGGAGATGGCTATGCATGGGCTAAAAAAGCTGGACATACAATTACCCAACTTTATCCAACTGAAGTAGCCCTCACTTCTAATGAAGCTTTTATTAAAGAAAAGAAATTACAAGGCCTTTCCCTAAGAGATATTGCCTTATCTGTCCTTGATCGAAAAGGAAAAAGTCTAACTACTCATCAAATGGATATGATTTTTACACACTTTGGAGTTTCGGGACCTGCTGTTTTAAGATGTTCACAGTTTGCGGTTAAAGAATTTTTAAAAGGGGCTAAAGAAGTCACACTTAAACTCGACTTACTTCCTCACTTAAATGAAGAAGATTTGACACAAGAGCTCTTTAACCAGATGCAAACACATCCGAAACGAAGCTTTAAAAATACATTAAAAGGACTTATCCCAGAACGATTGATTGAGTTTCTACTTGAAAAGCATCAACTTCAAAACCTTAAAAACGCAAACACTGCTCACAAATCTGTCCGCCTTTTAATTAATGATTTAAAAGGATTAACCTTTACTGTAAATGGCTCACTTCCAATTGAAAAAGCCTTTGTAACAGGTGGAGGCATTGATACAAATGAAATAGAGCCAAGTACAATGGCTTCTAAGAAAATGGATCGACTCTTTTTTGCAGGAGAAATTTTAAATATTCATGGTTATACGGGTGGATACAATATTACAGCTGCACTTGTTACAGGACATCTTGCAGGCCTTAATGCAAGTTATGTTTCTTATTAATTGAAGCTGCCATAATTTGGTTGTTTTTTAAGTTTTTTAAGGTATATTCGGTTTACTATCTGATTAAATGCGTGTATATTACATGTAGGTACATAATTTAGATTAACTTTAAAAAAGTTATTAGGAGCGGTTAATTTGGAAAGACGAGTTGGAACAGTTGCACGTGGTCTACGTGCTCCGATTATTAATGAAGGCGATGACATTGTTAAGTTTGTTGTTGATAGCGTACTAGAAGCTCAAAAAGCTGAAGGTTTTGAAATCCAAGATCGTGATATTATCTCAATTACGGAATCAATTATTGCACGTGGACAAGGTAACTACGCGACAGTTGATGCAATAGCAAAAGATGTGCATTCAAAATTTGGAGAAGATGAGGTTGTCGGCGTAATCTTTCCGATTTTAAGTCGTAACCGTTTCTCAAACTGCTTACACGGAATTGCTAAAGGGGTTAAAAAAATCGTTTTAATGCTTAGCTATCCTTCTGATGAAGTAGGAAATCACTTAGTTGATTTAGAAGCTTTAGATGAAAAAGGAATTAATCCTTTGACCGATGTGTTAACAGAAGAGGAGTTTCGTGCTCACTTTGGTTATAACAAACACACCTTTACTGGCGTTGATTACATCGACCATTATAAGGATGTCGTTGCTCAGCATGGCATTGAATGTGAAGTTATTTTTTCAAATAATCCACGCAGCATTTTAGATTATACAAAAAATATTTTAACTTGTGATATTCACGCTCGTAAGCGAACTAAAAACGTTTTGAAATTACACGGTGGTGAAAAAGTTTACAGTTTGGCTGACATTTTAACTGAGCCAATTGATGGAAGTGGCTATAATGCTGAGTACGGTTTACTCGGTTCAAACAAATCAACTGATGATGAGGTCAAACTTTTCCCAAGAGATTCACAACCTATTGTTGATGAGATTCAAGCTCGTATGAAAGAACTCACTGGAAAAACAGTTGAAGTTATGGTTTATGGAGACGGTGCTTTTAAAGATCCAGTTGGGAAGATTTGGGAGCTTGCTGACCCCGTTGTCTCACCTGCGTATACACCAGGTCTTGATGGACAACCGAATGAAATTAAACTTAAATACTTAGCGGATAATAATTTCTCTGACTTACGAGGAGATGAGTTGACTTCCGCAATCCAAGCATTTATTGATGAAAAAGAAGAAGACCTTGTTGGTGCTGTTGAATCTCAAGGAACAACCCCAAGAAAGCTAACGGACTTAATTGGTTCTTTATCTGACTTAACTTCTGGTAGTGGTGATAAAGGCACACCAATTGTTTATATTCAGGGGTACTTCGATAATTTTACTAATTAAAAGCCCGCACTTTGGGGCTTTTTTTCTTCTTATAAGTTACAGTATAACAAGAGAAAGGATGGAGCAAATATGAAACACCTTGACTCACTCATCGCACAAATGAATCAAGAAAATAAACTTTATTACGAGCATATGAAACTTTACATTGAAATGACCAAAAAACTAAGTAATAAGGAAATCGATGAGTTAACACTTGAGCTTGCTAAAGATGTCTTAAAAATTCAACAAAATAAACAAGTAGCAACTGAGGTTTATGGTACTAATTTAATTGCTTACTGTAATGAACTGATTGAAAAAAAGCAAAAGGCACCTTCAAACGTGACTTTATTCTTACCCTATATTGCGCTTTTCTTTGGTATCATTCTGCTCTATCATGCCTTCGTTAATCTTTTTTTAAATGATTATTTTGATATTGGTTATTCATTTTTAATTATCAGCTCAGGTAAATTGATCTTAGTTTTTTTAGCCGAACTTGTCTTGATCAGCCTACTACTTTATTTTTTCTTTATTAAGCAAATTAAGATGACAACAACGCTGATACTTGGACTTTTTTTATTAATCATTTCTGTTTTACTTAACCTATTTATTCCAGACTTTGGACCCTTTCTAGATATTAATCAGTATGCTATTTTAACACTTGGCATTACTTTAATCGCTGTTTTTTTCGTCTTAAA
>JASLIE010000176.1 GCA_030152985.1 Bacillaceae bacterium | reverse complement strand
AGTTTTGAATTTTCTTAGCTAGACGTGATTTATGACGATTCCCTTTATTACGGTGAATTACGCCTTTTTGTACAGCTTTGTCAATTTTCTTAACAGTTTTATTGTACATTTCTTGTGCTTTTTCAGCGTCATTTGCTTCAACAAGTTTTTCAACATGTTTAATATGTGTACGCATGTCTGAACGAACAGGTTGATTTAGTTTTCTCTTTTTATCATTTGTATTTACACGCTTGATGGCAGACTTTAAATTAGCCATTTAAGTCACCTCCTAATTTGTTTGAAAAAATCGAGCATATTAATTGTTTATATTTAAACGATTAAATAGTCCTTATTCATTCTAGCAAAATTTAGTTATATACACAAGATTTATTTCAAATAAAAGTGAGTGCATCAAAAAGTTAATGAAACAAGTATAGAAATCAAATAGATAAGCCAAGGTTTGTATCTCAAGATAAATATTGATATAATCAAGGTTAGAAATTCATTAAGTAGGAGTGAAGTCAATTAATGAGTAGTAAAAATGTGAGAAACTTTTCGATTATCGCCCATATTGACCATGGAAAATCAACTTTGGCTGATCGAATATTAGAAAATACAAAAGCATTAAATGAAAGACAAATGAAAGATCGTATTTTAGATGGAATGGATTTAGAACGTGAACGTGGAATTACGATTAAATTAAATGCTGTTCAGCTTCAGTATCAGGATAAAAATAAGGATGACTACACCTTTCATTTAATTGATACACCGGGACACGTTGATTTTACATACGAAGTCTCTCGAAGCTTGGCTGCTTGTGAAGGTGCGATACTCGTTGTTGATGCTGCTCAAGGAATAGAGGCTCAAACTTTGGCCAATGTTTATTTGGCTTTAGACAATGAGCTTGAAATCATTCCTGTAATTAATAAAATAGATTTGCCAAACGCAGATACAGAGAGAGTTACCCAAGAGCTTGTTGATATTATTGGAATTGATCCAGACGATGTTATCTTAGCTTCAGCAAAAGAAAATATCGGTATTGATGAAATAATGGAAGCAATTGTCGAGCGAATCCCTGCACCTTCAGGTGATGCCAAAGCCCCCTTAAAAGCGCTTATTTTTGATTCGCTTTATGATTCATATCGTGGTGTTGTAGCCAATGTCTGTGTTAAAGAAGGGGAAGTTAAGGTTGGCGATACGATTAAAATGATGGCAAGTGATAAGGAGTATGAAGTGCTCGAATTAGGTGTTTCGACACCAACCGATGTAGCGAAAGATAAATTGACAGTGGGTGAAGTAGGATTTTTAACCGCTTCAATGAAAGAAGTAAAAGATACAGAAGTAGGAGATACAATTACACTGGCAAATAACCCAACAGACGAACCACTTCCTGGATATCGGAAGATGAATCCAATGGTGTTCTGTGGTCTTTACCCTGTCTCATCAGACGATTACAATGCTCTACGTGAAGCGCTTGAACGTTTAGAGTTAAATGATTCGGCCTTACAATATGAAGCTGAAACATCACAAGCTCTAGGTTTTGGCTTTAGAACAGGTTTTTTAGGTCTACTTCACATGGAGATTATTCAAGAACGAATTGAACGCGAGTTTAATATCGATTTAATTACAACGGCTCCGAGTGTTATTTATGAAATTAAAAAAACAGATGGTGAAATCATCGAGGTAGATAACCCTTCAATGATGCCTGAACCACAAGAAATTGAAGAAGTTTACGAACCCTTTGTTAAAGCAACGATTATGGTACCAAATGATTATGTCGGTCCAGTAATGGAACTTTCCCAAAAGAAACGTGGTCAATTTGTTGATATGCAGTATCTAGATGATATTCGTGTTAATGTCATTTATGAATTACCACTTTCTGAGATTGTTTTTGATTTTTTTGATCAATTGAAATCAAATACAAAAGGTTATGCTTCTTTAGACTATGAATTTATTGAAAATAAACCATCAGACTTAGTTAAGATGGATATTTTATTAAATCAGGAACCAATTGATGCTTTATCAATTATTGTTCATAAAGACTTTAGTTATGATCGTGGAAGAAAGATTGTTGAGAAATTGAAGGATTTAATTCCAAAACAACAATTCGAGGTCCCTGTTCAAGCAGCCATAGGAAATCATATTATTGCACGCTCAACAATTAAAGCTGTAAGGAAAGATGTGACCGCTAAATTATATGGTGGGGACGTGTCACGTAAGAAAAAACTACTTGAAAAACAAAAAGAAGGTAAAAAGCGAATGAAAATGGTAGGGTCAGTTGAAGTCCCACAGGAAGCCTTTATGTCAGTTTTACAATTAAATGATGACTAAATTGTTGATAAGATAAGTTTGCAGGAAATATCGTTTAGGCTGCCTAATTTTTCGTCTGCATCATTTTGGTAAGGTGCGAGTAAGTGTCACTTATAATCGATGCTCTTGGGTGTCCTAACTTTTTTGAGTGTCTTTTACTGGAGCCACGCTCTAAGAAAAGAGTGATCTGTATGTACCTAAGAGAATAGGACCGCATACCAATACCGAGTTTGTTTTTAATATTTTAGCAACTTCATTTTATGCTATATGAAGAAACAAACTTTCGATTCTATTTAATGCATACAAAGTTATTTTCTGTACACTGATTTTCCTAACTCAATTTATTTTTCTTTTGTTGAAACTTATGTACTTTCAGGATGTCAAGCAAATGCAGATAATGATTAATTAGATCATGACTGAAAAACTAGAGGCTAAATAAGCGGTGTTCCTCTAGTTTAAATTTCCTTCTTGTTGTAAAATTACATAAAGGGGGAAAAATTAATTGTTCAGTTTTTTTAAAAAGAAATGTTTTACATGTGGTAAAAAAGTAAATAGAAAAAGAACTCGTAAATACCTTGACAATAATGGTAAAAAAATACATATTTGCGAACTATGTGTAGAATATGCAGAAAGAAGAGCGTTCAGAAAAGCATAATAAAAAATCACTCACAAATGTGAGTG
>JASLIE010000150.1 GCA_030152985.1 Bacillaceae bacterium | reverse complement strand
AAGTTATTTCCAATCACATCAATTGAACCCCCTCTACGATAACCTCTTAAACCACTAAAGTTAAGCGACTCACGAACAATTCCTTCTCCAATAAATGCAGCATCTCCGTGGATTAGCACACTCATTGCCTTATCTACATCTTGCTTCGGATAACCTGCTTCACTGCGGTCATCTTGCTCTGCACGTGCTTTTCCTGTTACAACTGGATTAACAAATTCCAAGTGTGACGGGTTATGTGCAAGCGAAACGCGTGTTGACGATTCATCTTTTTTCACTTCTCTTAAGGCTCCAAAGTGATATTTAACGTCTCCTGTCCAGCCATAATGAATCCCATTCTCACCTGATGAAGGTACTAATGTTTTATCTGGACCATGGTGGAACTCAGAGAATATATTTGCTAAAGGTTTACCTAACACATATGCAAGAACGCTCAAACGACCTCGATGCGCCATCCCCATCATGACATGTTCGACATCACTACGGCTTGCATTATCAACGATTTTGTCTAAAATAGGTACCATTGATTCTAGCCCTTCAATTGAGAAACGTTTTTGACCAACAAATGTTTTCTGTAAGAACTGTTCGAACCCTTCAACTGAAGTAATTCTCTCTAATAATTCTTTCTTTTCACTTGGTGATAAATCAACTGCATATTCACCGGATTCAATTTTTTCTAAGATCCATTTTCTTTCTTCATCGCTATTAACATGGTCAAATTCAAATGATATTTTTCCTGTATAACGACTACGTAACAACTCAATCACATCATAACCTGTTTCAAGATGAGTTAGATCACCTTGCCACAACCATGATGCTGGAATCTCTTTCAAATCAGCTTCCGTGATATTATAAGTAGCTGGGTCAAGTAAGTTTGTTTGCTCATCCCAACCTCCTACCGCGTAAATATCTGCTTCTAGATGACCATAACGTCGAATAGCTTCCGCATATTTCATTGCCGAAGTTAACTTAGTTATTTGGTCAAGTGATAATTCACCTGTTCCAGTTGATTGAACTGCTTTACTTTGGTCCATCCATTTCGGAGCACCATGTTCATTAAAAAGGTCTCTTAAAGTTGGATCCACTGCTTCAGGATCAACTTTAAAAAGTTCATACTGCTCTTCTACGTATCCCATATTCGGACCAAAAAACCTATCCCAAAATCTTCCGTTTGGTTCTTCATACTGTGTCACGTCTTATACCCCCATTAGATATTGACTTTATCCGGTTTTAACCGAACAATATTACACTCAACTTCCATTATAAGACTGTATTTCGACTTGAGCAACTAATAACTCCTATTCTGCTGAAAGCAAGAGCTTTTCTCGCTTTTTTCATGGAATTGTCATAAATTATTCAAAAATACCTTACTTTTCTTTTTATTTCAATCAACTTCATGTATAATTATATTTAGCTAAAAATGAGCTTTTCCATTTTAAAAAGGGGGAAATTCAAGATGAAATTAGCATTAATTATCGCAGTGAGTGTTGTGTTCACAGTTGCATGCTTTACATCAGCTTATGAAGCTAAACCAGGTGTACCAAAAAATAACCAATAAAAAAACGCATGTTAATGCGTTTTTTTATTGCTTAAAATTTAAATCCTCTTTGCCTTAGCACTTCAAACAAGACGATCGTCACACTGTTCGATAAGTTTAAGGAACGTACTTTATCTGTTGTCGGAATCTTTAAACAATGCTTTTGATCAACCAACTCTCTAGGTATTCCGGTCGTTTCTTTTCCGAATATAAAGTAATAAGGCCTATCTTCTTTAAATTCATAATCTGTATAAACCTTCTCGCCAAAGTTTTCTATATAGTAATAGACATCCGACTTGTTTTTAGCGTAAAAGGACTCAATTGAATCATATTCTGTGACATCGACTTGATCCCAATAATCTAAGCCCGCCCGTTTTAAATATTTATTATCAAGTGAAAATCCAAGTGGATGAATTAAATGGAGACGGGCATTTGTCGCTAAACAAGTTCGAGCAATATTCCCTGTATTAAATGGGATTTCTGGCTCAAATAAAACAATATTAATCGTCATCTGTTTTCAACTTCTTTCTCTAGCTTTGATAATCCACCAAGCAATTCCTTACGTGTCTCTTGGTTTTCTTCTTTTTCAAGCGCTTTTTCAAGTGCTTTTCTTGCTTCTTCTGTGCCAATCTCACCGAGCGCCCATCCCGCTATCCCACGAATAGCAGGCCGTGCATCTTCATTTAATAATTTAATTAATAAAGGGATAGCTGTTTTATCTTTATAATGAGCTAAACCGATAATTGCATTTCTTTGTAAGGGGTTCTTCCCTCGCCAAGCTCCTGCTAAATACCCGAAACTCTCTTTAAACTCTCGGTTAGATAATTTTAACATGTTTTTTAAACTCGGCTTAGCTATTTCAGCTTCAGGTTCAAATTCCTTATGATGATGAAAATCAATTCCTTTATTATAGGGACAAACCGCTTGACAGGTGTCACAACCATAGACCCTTGTTCCGATTTTATTTTTAAATTCATCCGCTATAAAATGCTTTTGCTGGGTTTGAAAAGCTAAACATTGCTTAGAATTGAGGGCACCCTCTTCTGTAATCGCACCTGTCGGGCAAACATCAATACAAATCCGACATGACCCACAACTCATCTCTAAAGCTTCATCCGGTTCAAAAGGAAGATCAATTAACATTTCGCCTAAATAAACAAATGAACCAAACTCTTCAGTGATT
>JASLIE010000071.1 GCA_030152985.1 Bacillaceae bacterium | reverse complement strand
TATGCTTAACCAACCAAAGTCTTGCGCTTGAATGGCACTTATTCACTTTTAAATTCAATCTAAATAGAGATGACCGGACAAAACCCATCCAATTAAAGTTTGTCAGTTTTCGTCTTCATATTTATCCACAAAAATAAATAGATAGGCGGCATAGATTAAGGGGACAAAACCATATATCCTAACCCATAAAGGGCTCGGTTCAATCAACATAGCAAAAGTAAACTGTAAAACAAACAGAAAAATTAAAACAAGGATAGAAATCTTCCATGACTTTCTTACTTCATGTCTGATCATAGAATTTATCCCCTTCTTCAACTTTAAAAACTCCCTGAAATGATAAGAAGACTCTTTTATTAATTAAAAGAGCCTTCAACTATTCTTTTTAAATCATCTTCTCCTAAAATATAGTGGGGGGCCTGTTCTTTTGATAGAATAAAAAATCCTGCATCTTCTTTCATTAATTTTGTTTTCATATATAGATCATAGAGACTTGTTTCTTCAATATAGTAGACCTGATTTGGCTTTCGACTCATGAGATCCTCGGCCCACTCAATAATATTATAGGTGAATAGCGGGGTTGCAATCAATGGATAGACAATAAAATAGCTGTCCTTTTGGAGAACAGTTTTGTCATCTATCTCTTTTTGCCGATTAATAATATAAATCGGCTCTTTAGCATGAATTTTCGGTTGCGGTTTTAAAAATAAATCATAGTCAGATCCTAAATCTTGTCTAAAATACAAACGCCGTATCTTATTCCGATTTAGGATTGAAACACTGTCTATTTCTCTCTTTTCTTTCATTAATTTTGAAACTTCTTTTATCGTTAATTTTTTAGGGTATAATCTAGAAAAAAGACTATAAGAACCCCACCAACCTGCTTGCTTCATTCTTTTTAGTTCATTTTTTAGCCACTCATTTGCAACTGCCTCACTCTCAAATAAGTCGATTCGAGATCGATTCGAGTTAGGTGAAATATCTTTGTTTAAAAAAATTCTTTCGCTCTGATTACGGTCTTCAATATAAAGACCATAATAGGATGGATAGAGATCAACTACATTCATCTGATTACCTCCCTTTCATCTCCCTTTATTATAGGAGATGGCATGGGTCATTTTATTACCATCATCATTAAGTTGAGTTGACTTGCTAATCCTCTAGTTTAAATCACTTCAATTTATTCTTTACTTTTTCGGGTAATTCTTCATATGTTATTTCTTCATAAGACCTGACTGTATCGTCTTTATAGAAAAGAATCAGGTAAGCTTCTTTTCTTAAGTTTTTTCCTGAGGTGAATTCTAAGTCACGTGATTCTCCTGATTTATCATAGGCTGTGAGTTCATAAACATAACGTTCATATGAGCCACCGCCTTCGACCGCTTCATCAAACTTTTCACCGTCTTTTGTAACTTGTGTGTAGTACTTGTCGGTGCCGATACGGTTTAGATTAACATTTTGAACAAAGACGACGCTCCCGACTACTAAGAGTATTGCTATTATTGCAAAAATAATGTTTTTATTCATTTTACCACCTCTTACTTGTTTGCTTTAATTAATTTAAATAATTCTAGCGTATCTTCTCTTTGAATCAAATCAGGCGCACTGAGGTCATTGAGTGCTGCCCCCATTACAATCACAATATACTCTCTTTCGTCTACCTGACCTAGACTCGCCCAGCATTGCCCGGCATCCTCTGTTGTCCCTGACTTGCCACCGATGACCCTAAATCCCTCTTGCATATCCGGACTTAATTCTTTTAGAACGGTTGACTTAAGTGTGATTCCATTCGGGTGTTCATTGCTTGCAAGCGTCTGAAATGACTCTTTTGTAAAAATGGCTCTAAAATCATCGTTATCTAAGGCATAATCAAGTAATTTAGCCATGTCACTTGCACTTGTATATTGATTTTTATCTTGCAAGCCTTCAACATTTGTAAAGTTTGTTTTTTTCATTCCTAACTCTTTTGCTTTTTCGTTCATTAATTCAACAAAAGCTTCCTGACTTCCTGCTATATTCATAGCAAGTGAGTTGGCCGCTTCTCCTCCCGAGCTTAGGATAGTCCCATAAAGCAGGTCACGATAAGTCACCACTTCGCCACCGTAAAATCCTGCCATTGAGGCATTTTCTAAGACCATTTTTTGATAAGTTTCTGTGTCTACCGTTGCTTGGCTTGAAATGTCATCAAGATGCTCTAGTGCAACAAGGGTCGTCATTATTTTCGTTAAAGAAGCGGGATAAGCTTTTGAATTGGCTTTTTTTTGATAAATCACTTCTTGACTTTCTCTTTCTAGAACATAAATATACTTACTCGCATAGTTGTCTGTTTTTAAAAATGGAAGGCTTTCTTTTAAGCCTAGATTCATAAGAAAAAAGATCAAATAAACACCTATACCAACTATGAATCCGAATTTAATTATTTTTCGCATTGTTTTTCCTCATCTATCTTAATTAAGTGTTTCGCCTTCTTTTCTAAAGAAACCGTAGACGTCTGTCGTTTGAATAATATTTGTAAAAGCATTTGGATCAACTTCTGATATAATTCTTTCTAAATCATACAATTCATAGCGTGTAATCACTAAATAAAGCATGGTTGACTCTTTATTTGTATAAGCACCACGGGTTGGAATTAAAGTAATCCCTCTGACCATTTCGTCATGAATTGCTTTTTGAAGCGAGTCCGGCTTTTGTGTCACAATTAAGGCTGTTACCTTATTATGTCGTGTATGAATGGCATCAATCACAAGGGTTGTGATATAAAGGGTTAACATTGTATATAAGGCATTTTCTGGCTCATATAAGACCCCTGCAAAAAAGACAATAATCGCATTTAAAGTTAAAAAGTAAACACCAACTGGCTTATCTTGTAAGCGGGATAAAATCATTGCCACAATATCCATTCCACCCGTTGAAGCACCATACTTAAAGGAGAGACCAACCCCAATACCTGTAAGCACTCCGCCTGCAACTGCGTTTAAAATAATATCTTCTGATACGACATAGATCGGTAAAAGCTCTAAAAACAAGGTCATAAATGCAACTGAAAGAATACTATAAAATGTAAAGCTCCGACCAATTTTAAACCAACCAATCACTAAAACAGGAATATTTAAAAGTAATAAGAGGATACCTGTACTTAGATTGATTGATAAAAAATCTTGAAAGACACTCGAAAGTAACTGCGCCGCCCCACTAAATCCACTGGCATAAACATGAGCCTCGATTAAGAAAAAATTGAGCGCAATTGCAACTAAAAACGCACCAAAAATGACAACAAGGATGCGTTTTGCTTCCGTCATAAACATGCTAATCTCCCTTTCACTCTCTCCTTTATAAAGTGACTCGATCCAAAATTTCTCTCACTTCATCTGTTGATTCTGTCGACATGAGTTCATTTCTGAGCTCACTTGCTCCCGGAAATCCTTTAACATAAATTTTAAAAAAACGACGTAAATTTTTAAATGGACGCATTTCTAACTTCTTCGCATAGTGATCATACAAATCGAGATGCAGTCTGAATAAGTCGAGTAACTCCTGACTGCTTGCTTCTTTTTGATCTTTTGAAAATGCAAATGGATTTTTAAACACTCCACGTCCAATCATCACACCATCTACTTCATATTTTTTTGCCAGTTTTAAACCCATTTCATAATCCATAATATCACCATTGATTGTAAGCAGGGTATCAGGTGCGATCTCATCGCGTAGCTTTTTTATCTCAGGAATAAGCTCCCAATGTGCTTCGACGTCACTCATTTCTTTTTTCGTCCTTAAGTGAATAGATAAATTAGCAATATCTTGCTTTAAAATATGACCTAGCCAATCCTTCCACTCACTTAGCTCTGTGTAACCTAGTCGTGTTTTAACACTTACTGGTAGACCGCCTTCTTTTGCAGCTTGAATAATCGCAGCAGCATTGTCTGGATGGCGAATTAAACCACTTCCGCGCCCCTTAGATGCGACATTGTGGACCGGGCAACCCATATTAATATCAACACCCGAAAAACCCATTTCCTTCATTCCCTTACTCATCTCACTAAAGAGATCAGGACGATCTCCCCATATATGTGCTACAATTGGCTGCTCATCCTCAGTAAAGGTTAGCCTTCCCTTAACATTTGAGTGGCCATCTGGATGGCAAAAACTTTCTGTATTTGTAAACTCAGTGAAAAAGACATCCGGTCGACCTGCCTTACTAATGACATGGCGAAAAACGACGTCTGTCACATCTTCCATTGGTGCTAAAATAAAAAACGGACGTGGTAAATCATTCCAAAAGTTATTTTCTATCATTTATTCGAATCCTTTCATTCATTTATTAACATTAAACTATTATACCATCTATCAATAAAATTCGTTTTATTTAATTCTTGAGCGCTTTCTTTTCTTCATAAGTCAAATTCAAGTACACTTATCCTAAGGGAGGTAGGCTTATGTGGTGTGGTGCTAAACATTTTCTTGTTCAATTTATTAAAGACGGAGAAGTCTTTGAAAAGACAGTCCTTGCGCAATCACAAATTGGTGCACGCAAAGTGATTCGCACAAACTACGGCGATGTTGAAATTATTTTTGTTAAAGGGAAATAAGTTAAATTTTATCCAACCATTCTCTCAAATCCTGTGCAAGATAGGTTGGTTTCTCGCTTAACTTTAAATAGCTTTCATAGCTTGTCACCCCTGTTAAAACAAGTAAGCTATCGATCGAAGCTTGAAGACCTGCCTTGATATCCGTCTGATAATTATCCCCAATCATTAAAACCTCTTCTCGACTCAGCTTGAGTCTAGCGAGGGCTTCCTTCATGATGATGCCTTCAGGCTTACCAATAAAGAGAGGCTTTTGACCCGTACTGACCGTTAAAACAGAAGTAAGCGCACCATTACCTGGTGCAAAACCGTTAGAAGTTGGAATGCTTTGGTCCCCATTTGTCGAAATAAACTTTGCACCAGCGCTAATTTCTCTTTGAGCACGCCTTAGTTTGTCATAAGTAATCTCACGGTCAAGCCCGATAATGACATAGTCACTTTTTTCTTTTACAAGATTAAATCCAGCCTGATCAAGGGCTTGAAACAAACCTTCCTCACCAATGACAAAGCACCGTGCATGAGCTGCCTCTTTTTTAAGATAGCTAGCTGTTGCTAGACTAGATGTTAAAATATGATTTGTTTGCGTTTCAATACCGAAGCCTTCAAGTTTCTTTACAACTGCCTCTGGAGTAAGCGTTGAATTATTTGTAACAAATAAATGAGCTAACTTTTTTTGATTTAACTTTTGAATAAATTCAACTGCACCCTCAATGACTTCCTCACCGCGATAAATCGTTCCGTCTAAATCGATTAAATAACCCTTATATTTTTTTCTCATTTTTTTCACCTACAGCTTCTATTCTTTGTTTAGAATAACATAAAATAATCAAAGCTGTTATTTCTTTTGGATTTTAGTTTATCTTAATTTATTTTATGCTATATTTAGGTCATACTTATACTTAAATGAGGAAGGATGCATTCGTTTGAAAAAAACTTTATTTTTTATGGGCACACTTATCTTTTCACTCTTTTTAGTGGCTTGTGGCAGTGAAGCTGAAACACGTAGCTTTATAACTGAGGCTGAGGGCGCTTCAATTACTTTAGAATTTACTTATAAAGATGACCGTGTTTTATCACAAAAGGCAAAAAGTGAAATGACTTATGCAGCGCTTGGCTTTGAATCAAAAGAAGAAGCAGAAAAAGAGTTGAAAGAGTCTACTGAAGCTTATACAGGACTTGATGGGGTAAGTTATCAGGCTGATTTTCAAGCAGATAAAATCATTGAAGAAACCGAAATTAACTTTGATGACTTAGACTATGAAAAAGTAAAAGATATTCCCGGACTTCTTTTTGAAGGAGATCCTAAAGACGGAATCAGTATGGAAAAGTCAGCTGAACTTCTTTTAACCTATGGTTTTACTGAACAAAAATAAAAAACTCTAGAAAGCAAATGTATTTTATGCTTTCTAGAGTTTTTTTATGACTCATAAATTGATGTATCAACAGTCACGCCTTTTTCTTCAAAAATGTCTTTAGCAACTGTGAGTGCATTTAGTACGCTTGGAAAACCAACATAAGGAATCAAATGCATAATTGTCCCAATAATTTCTTCAGCTTTTAGACCGACAGAAAGGCCTGTTTTAATATGCATGCCAATTTGTGGCTTTCCTTGGGCAACAAGTGCTGTAATCGTTGTTAATACTTTTTGTTGGTCGCTCAGACCTGGGCGTGAATAAATATCACCAAAAGCAAATTCAACGACATACTTACTTAAATCCGGTGCAATATCTTTAAAGGCTTCTCCAATATCCATTTCACCTGTTGGATTTGCATCGTCTGAGTTTGTGAGGACTTGAATTTTATCAATTCCTTTTTGATAACGTGCATCACTCATTTTATTATTCCCCCTTTATTTAGTTAAAGTAATAAAGTTCTCTATCTCCATTATACATGAAATACTTTTTTAAGGGATTTCTTCAGGCCTGTAAGCTTTTCATTAATGCCTCAACAGACTGAAGCCGAGCTTCACGGATGTTTTCTCCTGTCCAAAAGGCCAGATAGTTTGTCTCATTTTTTATTTGAGCAAGTCGTCTTAATTCTTTAGTTAAGTCATTTTGGTAGGGATAGGGTAAAATATATGCCCCCTCCATCTGTTGAATGAAATCATTATTAATTCCACGTGCTAGTTTACCTGAAAAACTTTTGGTTAAAACGAGATCTTCTTTACTTGCTTGTAAAATAGCCGCTTTATGTAAGGGATGTGCGCCGCTTTCATGCGTCATTAAAAAAGCCGTTCCGAGCTGAACTGCATCCGCCCCAAGCTCATAACACATCTTAAGATCAGATTGCGTCATAATACCTCCAGCTGCAATCACTGGAATTGAAAGCTTATCTCTTACTTGAGACAAAAGGGGCTTTAAATCAATCAAAAAATCACGCTCACTTAAAAAAGTGCCCCGGTGACCTCCCGCTTCACTTGCCTGCATGACAACGGCATCTAAACCTGCTTGTTGGACTGCTTTTGCTTCTTTGAGGGTCGTTGCTGTTCCAATCAAGTAAATATTCGCGGCTTTTAACCTTTGAATCACTTCTTCTTTAGGAAGGCCGAAAGTAAAGGAGCAAATCGGAACTGATTCACGAATAACAAGCTCAACCTGACTTGCAAATACTTCTTCTGTGTTTACGGGATCAAAAACAGATTCTGCTGCGACGGCTTCATAAGCAAAGTCAACTGCTGCTTTTGCTCGTTTTATTTCTTCTTGAGTCGGTGTTTTTGTTTTTTCCGGAACAAATAGATTGATACTAAATGCTGCTTGTGTTTTCTCTTTAACTGCCTGAATAAATTCATAAGTTGCTTTTTGGCTTAAGTAGCCTGCCCCGATACTGCCAATTCCACCTCGATTAGAAACTTCTGCTACAAGCTCTGGCGTCGTTACACCTGCCATTGGCGCTTGGATGATCTTCTCTAACAAACTAAACTCACTCATAAGCACACCCCTTTTTTTCATTATAACAGTTTTACATTGAGATTAATCTATAAAAAAACGTTTTGACTCTTTTCAGAGCAAAACGTTTTTTTAAGTTACTGAGCAGTTATACCGCCATCAATAACAAATTCAGATCCGGTTGAATAGCTTGAATCATCTGATGCTAAAAACAAGACTAAATTTGATACTTCTTCTGGTTGAGCAACACGTTGAACTGGAATGTGTTTTGCAAATTCCTCAACGGCATCCTTTGTATCTTCTTGCATAACCATAGGTGTTGCAATTACACCTGGATGAACTGAGTTCACTCGAATACCATCAGCAGCAAATTCAAGCGCTGCGGCCTTGGTCATTCCACGTACAGCAAATTTTGAATCGGTATAACCAATCGCACCGCCTACAAGTCCGTTAATCGATGAGATATTTACAATAGAGGCATTTTTTGTTTTTTTCATCGACGGAATCACACTTTTCATTCCAAGAAAAACAGATAATTGATTAATATTTAAAATACGCGAGTATTCTTCTGCACTTATTTCAAGTAATGATTTCGACATGGTAATACCTGCATTATTAACTAAGACATTAATTGGACCGAATTTTGCCTCTGTTTCACTTACAACTCTTTCCCAATCCCCTTCATTTGTTACGTCTTGCTTGATAAAGAAGGCGTTTGCTCCAAGCTCTTTAGCAAGGTGTTCTCCCTTTACTTCATTTAAATCAGTCAGAACGACTTTTGCACCTTCTTCTATAAATTTACGGGCATGTGATGCCCCCATACCTTGTGCTGCGCCAGTAATGATTGCAACCTTATCTTCTAATCGCTTCATAAAAACATCTCCCATCTAGACAATTTAATTTCATGTTTATATTTACCCCTTGTTTTAATTTTTTAAGCTCTTTTATATGGCGATTTTATGACAATAAAAAACGAATTTCAGTCAATTAATGACTAAAATTCGTTTCATATAGTTTCATATAATTACGCTTCTGCAAGTGGTCCTGCAGCTTTAACCCTTACACGCGTTGCATTTCCTGGTAAATAAGCAAGCGGAATATCCTCAATATCTACGATTTCACACTGATCTCTGTCTGCCCCTGCTTTGACCGCTTCAGAAATAGCCATTTCTTTTGCTTTTTCTAAAGTTTCTTCACGACCCATTTCATCAAGTAAAAACACCTGTTCAATCTGACCACTTACTTGGGCGATTGCTGAACCAATTGCATTCGCTACCCCATTGTTATTTGGACGCAGCACCATTGATGCTCCGCTCAGCTCTGTTGGGATGAGCATACTTCCACCACCTACTAAAATAACCGGCACATCATCAGCGCTTGTTTTCATTCGGTCAATTCCTTCTTCTACTTGGTATTTAATTTCGTCATATATTGCTTGGAGTAAATCACTTTCGATATGACTCACCTTAGATGGATCACCTAATTCAGCCTTACCTAAGGCTACAACGACATCTGTCACCGTTAAAGTTTCTCCACCAAATATTAATGCCTTTTCACTTAAGCGATAGCCTACACTATCTGGACCAATCTTAAAGTTTTTTTGTTCATCAATTCGAATGATTGTGCCACCACCTAGGCCAATTGAATAAAGGTCGGGCATTCTAAAATTAGTCCGGGCTCCTCCCATATCAACAGCTAATGAGGACTCTCTCGGAAAGGAATTAACTAGGACGCCAACATCCATGGTCGTTCCACCTACATCGACTACAAGTGCATCTGTTTGTCCTGTTAAATAAGAGGCACCACGTAAACTGTTAGTCGGTCCAGAAGCCACAGTTAAAATGGGGTATTTAAGGGCATATTCAACTGACATTAAGGTTCCGTCATTTTGCCCCAAAAACACCGTACAGTCAATGCCCTCTTTCTTTAATGCTTCAATAAAACCATAAATTGTTGTTTCTGCTACATTGACAACTGATGCGTTTAAGATTGTAGCGTTTTCACGTTCTAAGAGGCCAATACTTCCAATTTCAGCTGAAAGTGAAATGGCGATATCTTCGCCTAAGACTTCTTTCATAATGTCACTTGCACGTTCCTCATGTGCGTGTGAAACAGGAGAGAAAACAGAGGTAATTGCAATCGAGTCGACTCTGCCTCTAATTTCTTCGGCAATTTGATATAAATGCTCCTCATCTAACTGAACAATTTCACATCCATCAAACTCATGCCCACCTTCTACAAGATAGACATAGTCGTTAAGTTCATTTTGTAAATCCTCTGGAACTCCGATTAAAGGACGTACTGCCAGTGTTGCTGGGGCTCCAATTCGTATAACTGCAATCGAATTCAAACCTTTTCTTTCAACAATTG
>JASLIE010000260.1 GCA_030152985.1 Bacillaceae bacterium | reverse complement strand
AAAATACCAGCAATTACGGCACTTTTTTTCTATTCCTTATTACCTATCTTAAGAAACACCTATACAGGAATTACACAGCTTGATCAAAACTTAATTGATGCGGGTAGAGGAATGGGCATGACTCAATTTGAACGTGTCTTTCTCTTAGAATTACCACTTGCAATGCCTGTTATTATGGCAGGAATTCGCTTAACTTCAGTTTATTTAATCGGTTGGGCAACACTTGCTTCTTATATTGGTGCAGGTGGTTTAGGTGACTTTATCTTTGATGGTCTTAACCTGTTTAAAACAGAGTTTATTTTAGCAGGTGCTATTCCAACAACATTACTTGCCTTATTATTAGATTATTTGTTAGGAAAGCTCGAGTATAAACTCACACCAAAAGGAATTAGAAATAAAGAAAGTGTACTCTAGGAGGGGTAATTTGAGAAAATATATAAAGTTATTTATGATTAGTTTTTTAACACTCAGTATGTTAGTGAGTTGTGGATTACCCGGATTAGGTGGGCCTGCTAAATCAACCATTAAAGTAAGTGCTCTAAATACATCAGAATCAACAACGATTGCTTATATTATTAAAGAATTAATTGAAGAAGAGACTGATTTATCTGTTGAAATCATCGGGAATATCGGTTCATCTATTGTTCAACATCAAGCCTTGTCACAAGGTGAAGTTGATATATCTGCAACACGTTATTCGGGAACGGATTTACCAGGTGCACTTGAGATGGATCCAATCTTTGACCCGGATGAAGCACTCTCAGTCTTAAAAAAAGAGTTTAAGGAACAATTTAATCAAAAGTGGTACGATCCATTTGGTTTTGAGAACTCTTATGCTTTCACAGTTTCGGGTGACTTAGCTCGGGAAGAGAATTTAGAGAAAGTCTCAGACGTAAAACCTATTGCTCAGGACCTGAGATTAGGTGTAGACAATGCTTGGTTAAACCGAGAAGGTGACGGTTATCAAGCGTTTACAGAGTTATATGGTTTTGAATTTGGGAAAGCATTTCCAATGCAAATAGGACTTGTCTATAGTGCTGTTGATAATGATGAGATGGATGTTGTCCTTGCTTATTCATCAGACGGACGCCTTGAAGCTTTTGATTTAGTGACACTTGAAGATGATCTGCAGTTTTTTGCACCTTATGAAGCATCACTCGTAGCAAGTGAGGAAATCTTAGAAAAACATCCAGAACTAGATGAAATTTTAGAAAAGTTATCAGGAAAAATTGATCAAGATACAATGCGCTCACTTAATTATGAAGCAGATGTCAATATGAAGGAGCCTGCATTACTTGCTAAAGAATTTTTAAAAGAAAATAATTATTTTAAAGAATAAGAGGTGAAAAAATGGAAGTATTACAAGATTTAATTCAGTATTATTCACAAAATAGTGCTTATGTTTTAAAAGAAATATCACGTCATTTTTTAATGAGTTTTTATGGTGTTTTATTTGCAGCGATAGTTGCTATTCCTCTTGGGATATTTCTTGCACGTCACTCGAGATTAAGTCCATGGGTTTTTGGGGTTGTTAACGTTATTCAAACAATTCCAGCACTAGCCATGTTAGCGGTTTTAATGCTCGTGATGGGATTGGGTGCAAATACGGTTGTTATGGCACTTTTTTTATATTCACTCTTACCAATTTTGAGAAATACTTATACAGGAATCAGACAAGTTGATGAGGCTTTGATTGAGTCAGGTAAAGGTATGGGGATGACGCGCTTTCAGTTGCTTCGGCTTGTAGAATTGCCCCTAGCTATGTCAGTTATCATGGCGGGGCTTAGAACAGCACTTGTGATTGGAATTAGTATAGCTACGATTGGTGCCTTTATCGGAAGTGGTGGTTTAGGAGATATTATCATTCGTGGAACAAATGCGACTGACGGAACAGCAATTATTTTAGCTGGAGCTATTCCAACAGCATTAATCGCAGTCATAGCGGATTTAATTATGGGATGGATTGAGGTTCAGCTCAAACCTGAGACTAAAATAAAGAAAAGACAAGTTGCTTAATGATATAATTTTATCTGGTGATGAAGATGAGTTGGATAAATAAAATGTTTAGTCAGCAATTTGAGAGTGAGTTAAACAGATTAGATTTACTCTTAAATAAGCTCAATTTAACTAAAATAGGTCAGATTCAAAGTATATTAATTGAAGATGAATTAATCTATTTGCCAGAAGAGATCAGAGCTAGGGATTTCTATGGCATGTGTTTACAAGCATTTACAAAAACAGAGCGTAATCTATTTTATTTAATTTACACACGCCATGAAGATATCTATTTAAGAGAAGAAGCTTGGCGTTACTTGCTTAGAAATGATAGACTTGAAAGCTATAGCTTCCCTTTTATTTATAGGCAAGTGAACGTAGCAACTAAACTTAGTCGTCAATTGAAGAATAAAATAGACTTAAGAGCTTGGCGATTATTTACTGAAAAAAACAAATAAAAAGCAGTCAGTTTCTTTAACTGACTGCTTTTTTTATTCTTCGACCTTTCCGTCTGGAAGTAAATTAATCCGAATGTTTTCAGGGTTTTCAGCACTGATACCAAGATAAACCTTACTAGAAACAAGTTCTTTGGAGTAGATTCCTTTCGTTTCTAATAAATCGTCTGAAACTTCTTTAAAAGCTTCATCCGTAAACATTTTCTCAAGTGTTTCTAAAAAATAAACTGCTTGATCAATTGTTCCTTCATGAAGTTCAATTGATGTGTCTTTTACAATAATATTTTTGGGTAAATCATCATTTGAAACACTTTCATATGTATCAATAAATTGATCCGTAGAAAAATAAAAAGTTTTTTCAGGCGTACATGCGCTAAAAACTATAAGTAAAACTAAGCTTAAAAAAATTGCTGAAATTCGTTTCATTTTATTTATGCTCCTTTTTAGCTGATAGGTTAATTATAACAAAAAAATCTAAGATGGTAACTCGATTTTAT
>JASLIE010000239.1 GCA_030152985.1 Bacillaceae bacterium | reverse complement strand
GTAAACAAAAGGGCTTTCATCGACCCCGCCACCGCGTAACTTGACTCCGAATTTTTTAAGTGCTTCTTGCATGTCTTTTGGATCAATTTTACCTCCACGACGTTTACGTGTGCGCCAGTTCATTTTGCCGGCGGCTTGAGTTCGGCTCATAATACGTCCCGCACCATGTATGGTGCTGTAAAAAGCTTCTCGGCTTTTTTCTGAATCAATACCTTCTAAGATGACTGAGATATCCGCCATACTACCGCCAACAAAACCTAATTGTCCTGGAGCGGCAGGTGTTGCTCCTTTTCTAACGAGGATATAATCTTGACCAAAATGCCTTTCCTTCCAAGCAAAGTTATGGTGGTTATGGACTTCTTTGAGTGATTTTCCGCCTAAGATATCTAAGACTTTATCTAAGGTAACATCGCGTCCGGCATAGGCATATTTCCCAGCTAAGGTCATGGCATCAAAGTACATAGACCCGAGTTCACTATCCAAATCTAAAATTGTTGGTGTGCTATCCATTGATTCACGAGCTGCTTGTTCATTAAAGGCTCGGTTATGGGCTAGGTTTAAAAAACCTGTTGCTGTTTTGTGGCCCAAGCCCCGACTTCCAAAATGATTAGCAATCCATACTTCATCTGTTTTAGTATCAACTAAAAGGTCAACATAATGATTCCCGGATCCAGCAGTTCCGAGTTGTGCTTTAGCAGTTGCTAAAAGTGTATCATGTTCGTGTTGTCCGATTTCTTTGAAGACTTCCCATAAAGGGTCTGAAAAAATGACATGATCAATTTGTGGCTGGATTTTTTTGCCGACTCCAAAAGGGATTGCCTTTTGAATCTCATCAAGTATTTTATCTAAGTCTGCTTTAATGTCATTTAATTTAAGGTTGGTTTTAATTGCTTTATTGCCACAAGCAATGTCATATCCGACGCCTGAAGGCGAAACTTGATTGTCATAAGCGACAACGCCTCCGACGGGTTGTGAATATCCATAGTGACCATCTGCACATAAAGCGCCACCTCGGACATTACCGTGAGCAAGGCAAGTTTTTAATTGTTTTAAAGTGTTTTCATCATGTGTGCCGAAAATAACTGCTTTCAAGATAAATCTCTCCTTTCTCTTAGTATACCTCAAAATATGAGTGATACGAAAATAAAGCTTGAAAAAAAGAAGGAAGTCAGATAAGGTAGAGATAGCTGCGATGTACGTGATTTCTTAAGTTTAACCTCTAAATAGAAATTAGGGAGTTTTAAATCGGTTGTGAATTGTCAGGCCTCTTTCGAAGTGGAAGACATGAAACAACTTGCGAACACCCACTTTAATATAGTGGTGGTTTAAACTTTTTAATTTTTTACGGCATTGTGGCTGTACATATTTTAATTAATAAAAGCTGATTAATTGATAAGTAGCTTTAATTTAAGCTTGGTAAAGTCAGTTATAGTAAGTTTAAGGAGATTTTAGCGAAATAGCTAAAATCTCTTTTTGTTTCGTATACTTAAAAAATATATTCTGCTAAACTAAGAGTAATTAATTATGAATAGAGGGAATTAAGTATGACAAATAATCAAGTAGGAACTGTTCAGGTGAATCGAGGTCCAATTGTTGCGATTATGTTAATTGGTGCCTTTCTGGGCGTCCTAAATCAAACATTATTGATTACAGCAACACCACATATTATGGAAGAATTAAAGCTGACAGAGAACATGACTCAATGGGTGACGACCGTCTTTATGCTAGTAAACGGAATTATGATTCCGGTTACGGCATTTTTAATGGAATCATTTTCAACAAAGAAGTTATTTGTTTATTCAATGCTCATTTTTATTATTGGAACACTTATTGGCGCTTTTTCTTTAAACTTTCCTATGCTGATGCTTGCGCGAGTGATTCAGGCTGTAGGTTCAGGTGTGATCATGCCAGTTATGATGACGGTTCTGATGCTGATCTATCCGGTTTCAAAGCGGGGTTATGCAATGGGACTTGCAGGACTTGTTATTTCCTTTGCACCTGCCCTTGGTCCGGCCCTTTCAGGTTGGTTTATTGAGTATTTACCATGGCGTTCATTGTTTTATGTCGTTTTACCGATTGCTTTAATTGATATGATACTGGCTGTGTTTTTTATGAAAGATATTATTCCACGTAGTTATCCAAAAGTCGATGTCTTGTCAATTATTCTGTCAACGCTTGGCTTCGGTGGTTTATTATATGGTTTTAGTTCAGTTGGTGTTTTTGGTTGGGGAAGCGCTTATGTGCTTATCTCATTAATTATTGGAGGAATTGCTCTGACCTGGTTTATTTTAAGGCAATTAAGTTTAAAGGCACCAATGCTTGAATTTAGAGTGTTTAAGTACCCGACCTTTACTTACGCTACGATTATAGGAATGATAACTTTTACGACATTAATTGCTGCTGAAACGATTCTACCTATATATATGCAATTAATGGCAGGCTTTTCTGCTATGGAGTCAGGTTTGGCTATTTTACCTGGGGCTTTATTGATGGGACTCTTGTCTCCGATTATCGGTAAGATCTTTGACCGAGTAGGTGCTAAGTGGCTTTTAATCGTTGGGATGACAATTATGACCTTTACGACACTCTTATTTACAAACTTAACAAGTGAAACAACACTTACTTATTTAATGATTGCTTTTGCAGTTCGTATGTTCGGTGTATCTATGGTTATGATGCCTTCAACGACTGCAGGTTTAAATGTTTTGCCAAACAATTTAATTTCTCATGGAACAGCGATGACAAATACGATGCGACAAGTTGCAGCCTCAATTGGAACAGCTATGTTAATCACAGTCATGACAGTGACTGCAAAAGAACAAGTTTCTTTAATGGATACTGAGCCCTTAATTCACGGTGTAAACATGGCTTTTTATACTGCAACCGCAGTTTCCTTTGTTGGGCTTATCTTAAGCTTTATGATAAATGATCGTCCTAAAAATAAGGGTTAACACTGTTAGGGCAGTGTTAACAGAAAAATACAATATAATGACAAATTATAGACGAAATATTGACTAAAAATAAAAAACTTTAGAATAATCTGAAAACTCTCTTATCAAAATGTACGGTATAGGGTATAGTTTATATAGAGGTAAAAATTACACAGTTTTTACACAATTATATTTAATAAGAGGGGGCATTAAGATGAAACGTTTAAAGTTGTGGTTGTCAGTACTTGTTTTAGTTCTCGTGATTGGTGCATGTCAAGCAGGTGATGATACTGCTAAGCAAGATGCAGCTGAAGATGCTGATCAAGCAGAAGAAACAGATGAGCTTGCATATCCAGTAACACCTAATTTAGACGATTTAGATCCAGAAGATCCAAAAACAGAAGCAATTCTTTATGGCGAAGAAGTCTTTAACGAATCGAATGTTGTTATGCCAGACAATGTTGGAAATGAACTGTCATGTCAGAGTTGTCACGCTGATGGAGGACTCTCAGTAAGTTCGTCTATGGTTGGAGTAGCAGCAGATTATCCACAGTATCGCCCACGTGAAGGGGTTACATTCACTTTAGAAGATCGTGTAAATGGTTGTATGATTCGTAGTATGAATGGTGAGATGCTAGAAAATGACAGTGAGGAAATGCGTGGATTAATTGCCTATATGACTTACCTTTCAGAAGGATATGAAATTGGGGCAGAGCGTCCTTGGGCAGGCTTAAATAATATGGACGAGGTGCCTGAGCCAGATGTTGTTGCTGGGAAAGAATTATATGAAGAAAAAAACTGTTTAACTTGTCATGGAACTGACGGTGAGGGAACTGGTGCAAACTCAGGTCCAGCACTCTGGGGAGAAAATTCGTTTAACGACGGTGCAGGAATGGGACGTTTAAACAAGATGGCAGCTTATATTCAAAACAATATGCCGATTGGCGATGAGTATGATTTAAGTGATCAGGAAGCAGCTGACCTTGCAGCTTACATTCTTATGCAAGAACGTCCAGTTTTTGAGGGACATGACAAAGACTTCCCTAAAGGCGGACGTCCGACAGATATTATAACAAAAGATCGTCGTGAACAGATTAGAGAAGGTACATTTGACTGGTCGGAAATTGATTATGTTGTTCCAAGAAAAGACAAATAAAGTTTAAGGTAAGAACTTACGTATTGTTACTTATTTAAGTGGCAGTACGTATTTTATTTGCAATCATAAAGAGATAACGTATAATATGAATTAACTAATTATATAATCAAAGATACGTTGACGAGGAAAGTAGGTTTCAAGTTGTTTTTTCTGACAGAGAGCTTCGAATTGGTGAAAGGAAGCGAAAAAGCACGAAACAGAAAATGGCCTTCTGAGTATTATTACTGAAAATAAGTAAGTAATAGCGGGATTTGCTAGCCGGTAACACTAGCACTGTATAACAGTTCTATACTGCGTACATGTTAGAGGCTATATTTATAGCAAAATAAGGTGGTACCACGTTAATTATAACCACGTCCTTATCGATATTTATCGGTGAGGACGTGGTTTTTTGTTTATATAAACTAAGAAAAGGATGATGAAAATGAAAAAAATAGTCTTGCAATCAGATTTTGGTTTGTGTGATGGGGCAGTGAGTGCAATGTACGGTGTCGCACTTCGAGTTAATCCTGAACTAGGCATCTATGATTTAACCCATGAGATACCACAATATAATATATGGGAAGCATCTTATCGTTTGTATCAAACAATATCTTACTGGCCTGAGGAGACGGTGTTTATTTCTGTTGTTGATCCTGGAGTCGGAACAGATAGAAAAAGTGTTGTCGTAAAAACATTAAGTAATCACTATATTGTAACACCTAATAATGGAACTTTAACGCATATTGCTGAAGAAGGGATTAAAGAAATAAGAGAAATTGATGAATCAGTCAATCGACTTCCGAATTCGGGTGCCTCTTATACTTTTCACGGCCGAGATATTTATGCCTATACAGGCGCGCGACTCGCATCAGCTGTGATTGATTTTGAAGGTGTTGGACCTCAACTTGAATTAAGCGAAGTTGTGACACTGAAAAACACGCAAGCTTATCGTGAACAAGGTGCAGTTTACGGTCATATCGACATATTAGATGTTCGTTTTGGTAATGTTTGGACTAGTATTAGTCGTGAACTATTTGAAAGCCTAGATGTTAATTATGGTGAAACTTATGAAGTGACTATTTGCCGAAATGAAAATGTTGTTTATCAAAATGAGGTGACTTATGGACGGTCCTTTGCAGACAGTCATCTAGGCGGGGCTTTACTTTTTGTAAATTCTGTTGATTCACTTGGCATAGCGATTAATCAGGGGTCCTTCGCAGAAGCCTATAAGATTGGTACAGGGTCAAGTTGGACTTTGAAAGTTCAAAAAACGAAGTGATAAAAACAAAAGTACATTCAGATGAATGTACTTTTGATTTATTTTATGAAATCTGAGCGTCTTTACGGTAGGCTGCTTGGAGTTTCTGTGTGATTAGTCCAGGTTTTCCGTCATGAATCACAATGTCATCAACTTTAGTAATAGGTAGAACCTCGTTTGTACTACTGCTTAAAAAGACCTCATCAGCAGTTGCAAAGTCCTCAATTTTAAATGCCTCTTCAATGAAAGGAATTTCGAGTTCTTTTGCAAAACGTTCAACTGCCATTCGAACACAGCCGTGTAAAATATCGCCATTTGCTGGATAAGTATAAATTTCTTTGTTTTTAACAAGATAAACGTTAGATGAGCCACACTCTGTGACAAGACCGTCTTTATGTAAGACAGCCTCATAGGCGCCTGCTTCTTTTGCTTTTTGTTTAGCTATGACGTTAGGTAAAAGGTTTAAACTTTTAATATAGCAGTGTTTCCAGCGCTCGTCTGGATATGTAATCGTTTCAACCCCTTTTTCTAAAATATCCTCTTTTCTTTCTGTTGTTTTAACATAAGCATAGATATTAGCCTCAACATCTTCAGGAAATGTATGAATACGTGGGGCAGAACCGCGTGTCACTTGTAAATAAACATGACCTGTTTCTTGCATCTGATTTTTTTCAAGTAATTCACGGAGTAAGTTGGCTAATTCATCTTTACTTATTGCAAGTTTAATTTCAATTGCTTTTAAAGAGTTGTATAATCGTGTAAGATGTTCGTCGAATAAATAAAAGTTTCCATTATAAATTTGAATCACTTCATAGACACCATCACCAAATTGTAAGCCACGTTCTTCGAATGGATATTTTAAACTATCACGATGCATAAATTTACCTTGAGACATAATAATTGTGTGAATAGACATAAAGCTACCTCCTTGACAAGATAGTTTCAGTTTACAGATAAAGCTAAGGAAAGTAAATAAAAGAAGATGTTAAATTTAAGTTAGAATAGAGGTGAAAGTCATGCAAATAAAGGAGCTTCAAGCCGCAATTCGTAAAGAAAGTAAGCGAATTGGAATCGATAAAATCGGCTTCACTACTGCAGATCCCTTTTATGATTTAAAAGAAAGATTAAGAATTCAAAAAGAAAAGTCATATGAGTCAGGATTTGAAAAAGGAACGCTCACCGAAAGAACAAATCCACGGGTACTTATGCCTAAGGCGCGCTCAATTATCTCTGTTGCACTTGCTTACCCCTCTAAAATTAAAAATCCACCTAAAAGTACAAAAGAAGACAGGCGGGGTATTTTTTGTCGGGCGTCTTGGGGGGAGGATTATCACTTTGTTGTCCGGCGAAGGCTAGAGGATTTAGCTGAATTTATTAAGTCCTACGTGCCGGAGGTAAACTATGAAATTATGGTTGACACAGGCGAACTTGTAGATGGTGCGGTGGCTGAACGTGCAGGAGTTGGTTTCACAGGAAAAAACACACTTCTAATCACAGAAGAGTTTGGTTCATTTGTTTAT
>JASLIE010000184.1 GCA_030152985.1 Bacillaceae bacterium | reverse complement strand
GAAGAGTCTGTATATAGTGTCTTTATTAATGAAATTGAATCAAACGATCCTGTGACAGATATTGACTGGGTCGAAATTATAAATACAGGTGACGAAACGCTAGATTTAAGTGGCTGGTTTATAACGGACGATAAAGATTTAGAGCGATTAGAAAAAAATAAAGAATGGCGTATTGAAGATGGTACTAAGTTAGCTCCAAATGAATTGTTGGTGATTGAACATGATGTTGTGTTAAATAACCTCTCGCTCGGTAAGAGTGACGTGGTCTCTCTATATACAAAAGAGAAAAAGTTAGTCGATACATATACTTACACTGAGCATGCTAAAGGAACTTATTCACGTGTACCAGATGGTAGGGGTGTGTTTATTGATCAACCATCTACCCGCGGCGAGTTAAATAAAGTTTCTGAGACGGTTTTACCTGAAGAGGATTTGGTAATTAATGAAATTAACTCTTCACCAGCTGATTGGATTGAGTTAATTAATATAGGAACGAAGGAAATGGATCTAGCATATTATGAACTTCGTGACAATTCAGATGATCACAGGTTTCAATTCAAAGAAGGTACAGGAGTTGCATCTAACGAATTTTTTGTAGTCGAGGCAACTACAGAGGGTTTGATTTACGATGACCAAACGAAAGAATATAAAGAGGGTACATTTCAAGAGGCGATTGGTCTTGGGTCAGGAGATTCTGTACGTTTATATAATCCGCAAGGTGACTTAATTGATATGTATGAGTGGACAGAGCACGCTAGCTTTTCGGGTGACCAAAGTAAAGCGTCCTATGGAAGGTATCCAGATGCAACAGGTGAATTTGTTTTAACAAAAGTAACAAAAGGCATGCAAAATGATTGGTATAAACCAGAAGTTGTTATTAATGAAGTCGAATCAAATGATGACAAAACAGATTGGGTTGAGATTTATAATAAAGGGAATATGCCAATCGATTTATCAGGATGGTATATGTACGATGATGATCCGGTAGGACATGCGAACGATATTACGCCAGTTGAACCTGGTACAATTTTAAACCCGGGTGAGTTTTTTGTATTTGATGGAGATAAGCATTTTTCATTTGGCCTTGGAAAAAATGATAAGGCAACAGTGTTTAATCATGCAAATTTAGTAATTGATGAGTTTGCTTGGGATGGACATGCAGAAGGTGTTTATGCGCGTATTCCGGATGGAAGCGGTGAATTTGTAGACTTTGCTACCTCAACTAAAGGAAAGGCTAACGTTGAAACAAATTTGGTGGTTGTTAATGAAATTGAATCAAATGATCCCGAAGGTAAAGATGACTGGATAGAATTAGCTAACCCGAGCTCAATGCCATTGGATATTTCCGGTTTGGTTTTAAAGGACAATGATGACTCGCACAGTTATACATTTCCTGAGGGAACAGTAATCGATGCAAACGGCTATTATGTTGCGACAGAGTCAGAATTTGGTTTTGGTTTAGGAAAAAGTGACTCGGTTCGTCTTTTTGAATCTGGTAGATTGATTTCAGAAGTGGTTTGGACAGAACATGTAAATCCCACTCTCGGATTATATCCAGATATGGATGGTCATTTATATAAGCCAACACTCGAACCGACACCTGGTGCACCAAATAAGTTCGAAGATATTCCAGAAATAATTGAGTGGCCGGGAAGCGACGAGATTAGAATATATGATAAGGAACAAATGTTTTTAGCAGATTCATCAGGGTTAGATTTTCATAATGGTCAGCTATATGCTGTAGATAATGGGACAGGTCGGTTTTGGATTTTAGATGTGAATTCAGATGGCTCCCTTACTTTTGCAGAAGGTTTTGAAAGTGGAAAGCGTGTGAGATTTAAAAAAGATGCGGATAACCCTAAAGCAGCAGGGCCAGATGCAGAAGGAATTACGGTTGACTCAGAGGGGTTTGTTTATATTGCTTCAGAACGTGATAATCAAGTAAAAGGTGTCAATTATAATACGATATTAAAGGTAGATCCAATGGAAGCATCAGAAAATTTGGTATCACATTCCGAATGGGACTTAACTGATTCATTACCACAAGTTTCTGCGAATATGGGAATTGAATCGGTTGAGTGGGTTGCAAATGAGAATGTTGAAGGTAAGTTATTTGATGAAAATACAAAGGAACTATTCGATGCGTCAAAATATTCAAAGTCTATCTCTAACGGTGTTTTCTTTGTAGCACTTGAGGACAATGGACATGTCTATGCTTATGTTTTAAACGAAGATGAAAGCTTTGTCCAAATAGCAGATTTGAATAGTAAGCTAGGTGGAGCTATGGCACTTGATTATGACTCCTATGAAGATGTTCTATGGATTGTTTCAGATAATGGCTATAAAAATAAAGCGGCTAAGCTTAAATTTAATGGAACAAAACAACCTCATCTAGTTCATGTGCTTCCGCCGAGTGAGTTGGATGTAAATGATAATAATGAAGGATTTGCTATTGCAAGCGTTGATTATAGTGTAAATGGTGAGCGTCCAGTTTATCGTTTTAAAGACGGTGAAACAACGGGGTCGCTCTCGATAGGTTCACTTTATTTAGCAAATAAAGATGAAGAAGAATCAATGATTATAGCTGATCAAGTGTGGCAATTAGGAAGTAGTCAAGATCTCATTATTCCATTGAATCCGAATATGAAAAAAATAGAAAAGGTTTATATAGGTGATGTTGACCTCAGTCTAAAGGATTTTTTAAGAGATCCAACTCAAAACGAGCTAATTATTAAACGTCAGTATTTAGAGAGTTTAAGCATAGGTGATCATCTACTGAGTCTTGTTTTTGAAAATGAAATATTTAATGTAAAACTTACTATCTTAGCAGAAAAAATGATTGAGGAT
>JASLIE010000060.1 GCA_030152985.1 Bacillaceae bacterium | reverse complement strand
CATCACTCTCTCTAAAATGTTTCACGTGAAACATACAGAAATAAAAAGACCGACATGAGTAGTCAGCCTCTTATCTTTTTAACACATCAATGAGTCGGTTTAATTCATCATCGTTATAAAACTCTATTTCAATCTTTCCTTTTCTCTTTCCTTTTTCTATCTTAACAGAGGTACCTAATATATTTCTCAACGACTCTTCCTGTTCAACTAAGAAAATATCCTTCTCTTGCTTAACAGTTTTCGGTTTTTCTTCAAGCCGATTATTTAAAGCTTGAATTAATTGTTCAACTTGACGAACATTTAACCCTTGATTGATCGTCTTCTTTAAAACGCTCTTTACTAAAGTCTTATCTTTCAAGCCCAAAAGTGCTCGACCGTGTCCCATGGATAACTCTTTATTATTTATTGATTGAATCACTTCCTCTGGTAAGCTGAGCAAACGAACTGTATTAGCTATATGAGACCTACTCTTTCCTAGTTTTTGAGAAAGTTCTTCTTGTGTAAGGTTAAGTTCTTCGAGTAAATTCTTATAAGCATAAGCTTCTTCGATAATAGATAAGTCTTCACGCTGTAAATTTTCTAACAAAGCGATTTCCATCATCTTTTCATCACTTAAGTCTTTAACAATTGCCGGAACTGTAGTTAAACCTGCCTCTTTAGCTGCTCGATAACGGCGTTCTCCCGCAACAATTTCATAGCCTTTAATACTTTGACGTAAAATCAAAGGCTGAATAATCCCGTACTCTTGAATTGAAATTTTAAGTTCTTCTATGGCATCAGCATCAAATGTTTTACGCGGTTGATACGGGTTGGGACGGCACTCTTTTATCGGTACTTCTTTAACTGTTTCTTCTTTTAAATCCACATCTGGAAATAAAGCATTAATTCCCTTACCTAACCCCTTCGCCAACTTCAATCACTTCCTTTGCTAATTTCATATATTCAATTGCACCTCGTGAATTCGGATCATAAACCGTTATCGGTTGACCATGACTTGGCGCCTCTCCTAATCGAACATTACGTGGAATAATCGATTTATACACCTTATCTTGAAAATACATTTTAACTTCTTCGATCACTTGAAGACCCAAATTAGTACGAGCATCTAACATGGTTAATAAGACACCCTCTATCATCAACTCTGTATTTAAATGTTTTTGAACAAGACGGATTGTATTTAACAACTGACTCAAGCCTTCTAGAGCATAAAATTCACATTGAACTGGAATGATGACACTATCTGCTGCTGTTAAAGCATTTAATGTTAATAAACCTAGAGATGGTGGACAGTCAATCAGAATATAATCATAACTTTTCTTAACATCTGATAAAGCAAGTTTTAATTTAGACTCTCTTTTTGTTGCTGGGACAAGTTCAATTTCCGCTCCTGCTAATTGAATCGTTGCTGGAATAATATCTAAATTAGGTACGTCTGTTGGCACACAGACCTCTTCTACTTGAGATTCTTCGACTAAAATATTATAAACACATTCATTTAAGTCACCCTTGTTAACTCCAACACCACTCGTCGCATTCCCTTGAGGGTCAATATCAATTAAAAGTACTTTTTTTCCCAATGTTGCTAAACTTGCGCCTAAATTGACTGTAGAGGTTGTTTTTCCTACGCCACCTTTTTGGTTTGCAATCGCAATAATTTTACCCATTATGGCACCTACCTATTTAAACTTTCTACTTTTTTATCTTTATTGTAACCTGATAGTAATCTTCTAAATCTTCTTCTTCCGCTTCTACTTTAATGCCAGTTTGTGAAATCAACTTAATCGATTCTTTTATTGTATTTGTAGCAATACGAATATCCTTACTTACAAACTGAGGCTTCTTACGTTTCTTTGGTTTCTCTTCAACTTCACCTAAAAAACGCTTGATTAACTCCTCAGTCGCTTGAACATTTAACTTTTCTTCTACAATTTGATTTAAAATTAACTCTTGATCATCATTTTCAGTTAATTTTAATAAGGTACGTGCATGTCGCTCAGAAATTGTCTGATCAATAAGAGCTGCTTGAACAGCAGGTGTTAATTTTAATAATCGAATCCGATTGGCCACTGTCGATTGGCTCTTACCTAACCTTTGAGCAAGTGCTTCTTGTGTTAAATCATGTAGTTCAAGCAACTTAACATAGGCTGTGGCCTCTTCAATGACAGAAAGTTGTTCACGTTGGATATTTTCGATTAGTGCGACGGATGCGGTTTCTGTATCGTTAAACTCTCTAATAATTGCTGGAATTGTTTCCCATTCTAACGATTTAGCCGCTCTTAAACGTCTTTCCCCTGCAATAACTTCATAAGTATCTGCATCCTTCACACGTACAACAATCGGCTGTATAATCCCATGTGTTTTCAATGTTTGAGCTAATTCAGAGATCTTTTCATCTTCGAAAACTTTCCTCGGTTGAAATTCATTCGGAATAATAGCTGCAACTGGCAAATGTACAATCTCTGCTTCCTTTATCGAGTCGTTCTTTTCCTTAGAATCATTCGAAAAAAAACGGTTGAATGAATTTAACATATTATAACATCACCTTTTGCTAAATTGTTCGAATGTTTCACGTGAAACATTCTTTTAAAAAATCTTATCTAGTATAATCTTATCATAATTAAAGCTTTTTACATATGTTTAATGACTTTTTTATTTATAACGGCTTTTTTTGTGGTATTCCTGGATTTCTAGGATATTTTTTAGGTGTATTTATCTTTTTTTCAATGATAATAATTGAACGATCACTTTTTTCAATTGGTAAAGTAAAACTTATATTATCTTTCACTTTTGCTCCGAGTGTATTAATAGCATTCTTAGCTTCTCTTAGCTCTTCTTCAACTTGAGCGCCTTTCATAGCAATAAATTTTCCGTTTACTTTTACTAAAGGAAGACAGTATTCGGATAGAACATTTGTTCTTGCGACTGCTCGTGCAGTTACTAAATCAAAGCTTTCTCGATATGCCTTGTCTCTCCCTATATCTTCTGCTCTTGTATGAACAAATTGGAGTTCCTTTAAGTTGAGCTCTCCCTTTAAATATTCTAAAAAAGTAATTCTCTTTTTTAATGAATCAACTATTGTCACATTTAAATGCGGATAACATATTTTGAGTGGAATACTCGGAAAACCTGCCCCTGCCCCAACATCGCACAAACGATTAACTTTTGATAAATCCTCATAAAAACTTAAACTAATTGAGTCATAAAAGTGTTTTAAATACACTTCCTTCTTCTCGGTAATGTTTGTTAAATTCATTTTTTCGTTCCATTCAACTAAAACTTCATAATAACGTTCAAATTGATTTAATTGTTCCTTAGTTAATGAAATCCCTTTATCCTTTAAAGCTTCTATAAACTCTTCTTCAGTCATCTACATACCCCTTTAACTCTTCTTTTTTATCTGACCTTGCTCAATATAAACAAGCAAAATCGAAACATCTGCTGGATTTACTCCGGCTATTCGTGATGCTTGTCCAATTGAAAGTGGTTTAATTTCTTTTAGTTTTTCTTTTGCTTCAACTGCTAGTCCACTAACTGCATCATAATCAATATTTTCAGGGATTTTTTTATCTTCCATTTTCTTCATGCGTGCGACTTGATCATGTGCTTTTTTGATATAGCCTTCATATTTAACTTGAATTTCAACCTGTTCTTTAACATCATCTGGGATGTCTTCTACATGTTTAGTTAACTTTTCAATCAACTCATAGGTTACTTCTGGGCGCTTAAGTAAGTCTAAGGCACGACTAGCATCCCTTAATTTTGTTGAATTATGTTCAAGTAATAAGGCTTGTACCTCATCTGTTGCTTTAATAATTAATTTATGCAAACGTTTCTTTTCAAGCTCAATCAGTTCCATCTTCTTTAAAAAAGCTTGATAACGCTCTTCATCAATTAAACCTAATTTATAACCAATTTCTGTCAAACGGATGTCTGCATTATCATGACGCAAAAGTAAACGATACTCAGCGCGTGATGTGAGTAAACGATAAGGTTCACGCGTTCCTTTTGTGACTAAATCATCAATTAAGACACCAATATAACCTTGCGAACGATCCATAATGAATGGGTCTTTTCCTTGTGATTTTAAAGCAGCATTAATTCCAGCAATAATTCCCTGACCTGCAGCTTCTTCATAACCTGATGTTCCATTAATCTGGCCAGCCGTATATAAGCCTTCAATTTTTTTCGTTTCAAGTGTCGGGTAAAGTTGCGTTGGTAAAACCGCGTCATACTCAATGGCATAGCCCGGGCGCATAATTTCTGCATTTTCTAAACCTGGCACTGACTTCAACATCTCATGCTGAATATCTTCTGGAAGTGAAGTTGACAGACCTTGGACATAAACTTCATCTGTATTTCTTCCTTCAGGCTCTAAAAAGACTTGGTGACGTGACTTATCATGAAAGCGAACAATCTTATCTTCAATTGACGGACAATACCTCGGTCCCGTTCCTTTTACCATGCCTGAATACATTGATGACTTTAATAGATTATCATTAATAATTTCATGTGTGCCTGGATTTGTGTGCGTCAACCAGCAAGCAACCTGATCTGTAATATATTCTGTTGTTTCATAAGAGAATGCTTGTGGTTTTTCATCACCTGGTTGAATCTCAGTTTTTGAATAATCAATGGAATCACTGTGTACTCGAGGAGGTGTCCCTGTTTTAAATCGTGTTAAATCAAAACCCAATTCTTCAATGTTTTCTGCTAATTTTCTCGTTACTCTTTGGTTGTTTGGCCCACTTTCATATTCTAAATCACCAATTAAGACTTTACCTCGCATAAAGGTACCTGTTGTAACAATGACTTGTTCTGCGTAATATGCTGCCTTTGTCTCAGTAATGACTCCTTTTACTTTTCCATCTTCAATAATAAGTTCATCAACCATGGCTTGTTTAAGTGTTAAGTTTTCTTGTTTTTCTAACATTTCCTTCATTTCTTTTACATATAAAGGCTTATCCGCTTGCGCTCTAAGTGCTCTAACAGCTGGTCCTTTAGCTGTATTTAACATCCGCATTTGAATGTGAGTCTTATCAATGACTTTCCCCATTACACCACCAAGTGCATCAATTTCTCGAATGACTATCCCTTTTGCCGGACCACCAAGTGATGGATTACACGGCATAAAAGCAATCATGTCTAAGTTTAATGTCAGCATTAATGTTTTGGCCCCTAACTTAGCAGCAGCAACACCTGCTTCACTTCCTGCATGCCCTGCCCCAATAACAATAACGTCATATTCACCTGCATTAAATACCATATTTATTCACCCTTTCTTATTTTCCAAGACAGAATTGTGAAAAT